>NZ_JAZHLI010000160.1:0-2708 GCF_036549475.1 Aurantimonas sp. A2-1-M11
CGATCGGCGGCGGAGACCGAAATGGTAACCCCTGTGCGCATGCAGCAGACTCGCATGCGAGCACACCGATGTGAATCCCACACCGGACTCTTTCGTTCCGGTCAATCCACTAGGACCTGCGCGGCTTACCTCACCGCCAGGACCAAAAGGACTGCCGGTCCTCGGTAGCCTGCTTGATCTGGGCAGCGACGTCCTCGGCTTCTTTCCGAAATGCGCCGAGCGCTATGGCGACGTGGTCGCCTTCCGGCTTGGTGCCTGGCCCGCTCTCCTCTTGAGCAATCCCGACGATGTGGAATACGTCTTCGTCGACGCCCACGAGAATTTCGTCAAGAACCGCTTCTTTTGGCGTCAGGTCACCGCCATCTTCGGCAAGGGCATTATGACCAACGAAGGCGAAGACTGGCTGCGTCATCGCCGTATCGCCGCTCCCGCCTTCGCCACGCGGCGGGTGAACGATTACGCGGACACGATGGTCCAGCTCACATCCGAGATGCTGGATACCTGGACGCCGGGCGACGTTCGCGATGCGCATGCTGAGATGATGAGCCTGACGCTGCGGATCGCAGCTAAGACGCTCTTTGACGCATCCGTGGAAGAGGACGTCGCGGCGATGGACCACGCCCTGAACGACATTACCAGCGAGATCACTGCCCGATTTTCTCGCCCCTTCGTCATTCCCGATGCGGTGCCGCTGCCGGGGCACGTCCGCTATAATCGCGCCTTACGCCGGATCGAGACGATCGTGACGAGGATCATAGCCGAGCGACAGCAGAATCCGGGTGATCGCGGCGACTTCCTGTCGGCTCTGATGAAGGCGAGCTACGCTAATGGCCAGCCCCTGCCAGACAAGCAGTTGCGGGACGAAGCGGTCACCATGCTGCTAGCGGGCCATGAGACAACCGCGCTAGCTCTCTCCTGGACGCTTTACCTCCTCGGCCAGCATTCGGAGATTGATGTTCGGCTGTCGGCAGAAGTCCACGCAGTGCTGGGGAGCCGGCCGCCCGCCGTCGAGGATCTGGCAAAGCTCACCAATACCGGGGAGGTCATCACTGAAGCGATGCGTCTCTACCCGCCGGCATGGCTGATCGGGCGCGAAACAGTGAAGGACTGTGTGATCGGCGGCTACCATGTGCCCGCGGGAACGACTGTATTCGTCTCCCCTTGGATCCTGCACCGCGATCCACGTGTCTTTGACGATCCCCTCTCATTCCGCCCCGGGCGTTGGACACCGGAGTTCACCCGTCAGTTGCCCCGGTTCGCTTACATGCCGTTCGGCGGCGGTCCCAGGATCTGCATCGGCAAGAGCTTTGCCCTGATGGAAGCAAGCCTGATCCTTGCCGCGCTGGTGCAGCGCTATCGCTTCGAGTGGAGCGGTGACCGCCCGATTGCGCCCAGCCCTTCCATTACGCTTCGTCCCAAAGGCGGCGTGCCTGTGCGCTTACATGAACGGCAACTCTTGTAGAGTGCGCCGATTGCAACTCCGCTCCTGGCGATCAGATGCGCAGCCAAGCCTCAGCGGCGCTCACTGGCGCGCTTCGCGGCCTCGGGGGTCGCGGCCAGCTTGAAACGCTCGCCAGTGAGTCTGCATGCCGATCGGCACAATCCGCCGGCCGACCTTTTCCTACCTCGCATCGGGCGGCGAATTGTCGGCCGTCGCAGAGGCACCTAGTCCGCCTCCCCTCGATAGGGGATATCTGGGCTCAGTGGGATCAGATACCATGCGGACCCCGATGCTGCCGTAATCCGAACCAAATCGCTCCGGAACTCAAGATAGCGCGGCAACGGGGGGACCTCTGTCTCGTTCAGGTCCATCGAACGTAGCAGGGATCCGATACTCTTTGGCTGAAATTCAGCGATCGGTGTTTCCCACTGCACAATTCGCAGCGGGCTCAGCAGCCGAGCGTGCGCGCATTCTGCGAGGCCGCATGCCAAGGCAATTATGACCGCCCTCTTCATCGCGTATCCTGCGCACGCCGATATGCAAGCGTTGTATTTTTGATCGACTCGATCCGTCTGATCCGGAGCTAATCGCGTTCTGCTATCCGTGTCGCGGTGTCGGGCTGATGCAGATACCCAGTCTGTCGCTCGATCTTTCGCATCACCGCGTTCCAACGGCGCGCGTCGTCCTGCGCATCAACCACCTGAGCCAACCGGCGCTTGTCGCGGGCAGCTACCCATGCTCCCTGAGGCCCGTGCAGCGCTACGAGGACAGTGGACTCCCTTTTGATCTCCTCCGGCGCACGGAACCGCGCGAGCAGACCCGCCAGCATATCCGTCAGCCTCATAGAGAGAGCATTCCCTGATTCGACCTCAGACTGAGAGAGGAACCACTCTGGAGCCGGTCATCGCTGACTCGATTCAAGGGCACCATCCCGCCGTTTCGGATGTCGAACCTCATGCTCCCCTCCCGTCCACCGAGATCCCGCTCGGCTCCAGAATGTTCCCCATCGTCATTCGTGCATTTCGGCCGATCTATCGCAAGTCGTCTGGCAGGCGGGGACCCCCTCGAACAGCGAAATGTGGAAATCCGGCCGGTGTCAGCCCAGTGTGGGCGCACCACCGATAGTCTGAAGCTGGAATGCGCCATCAAGACTCAGGATCTCCGCATCGATAACTGCTACTCTTCCGGCTGTCGTGGCCTGATTGTGTAGTTCCATTCGGGATGGAAGGCGTCGCCTGTGATGTCGAGGCGGGCGAACTCGGCATCG
>NZ_JAZHLI010000161.1:0-2665 GCF_036549475.1 Aurantimonas sp. A2-1-M11
CCACGGCATCCTCCCAACGGCGAAAATCCGCCGGCCAAGCGAAGAATCCATCGCAACCGCAAACGCAAGTGAACAATCAGACTACAAAAATTTCCAAATGCGATTCCCCTGCTCCTCTGCCACCTCTGGCCGGCTGTCCGGTTCTCCGAACTGGTCACTTCCCGCATCCACGCCATGATCGGGGCCGCCGGGATTCACCTTGGTCTCGCGCAGGCCCTCCTCCAGCTCACGGGTCTCGCCCTCCTCGTCTTCCAAGCCGACGCCGTCTTCGAGATCCGCGTCGGCCTGCACGTCCTGCCAGTCCTGCGGGCCTTCGTCGTGTGAAGCCTGTTCGTCTTCCTCGTCGGGGCGATCGTCCATCAGGTTCTGCGGGGCGCTCGGCACCTTCCCGACCGATCCCCGGAAGGGGTTTGCGGTGACCCCATGCTTCTTCGTCGCGTCGAAGGCATTTGCGAAATCGGCCATGGTCAGTCCGTTCGCAAGACGGTCGGCGGCGATGGCGGTCGCCTTGGCAGCCAAACGCATGACGCGCCCCACCAGGCCATCGGTGGCGACGTAGATGCGAATCGCAAACTCCTCATCCTCCATCGCGAACCGTCGGGCAAACGGCATCAGATCGGCGACGTTGAACAGGAAGGTCAGGAAGTCGTGCCTGTCGGCCGGGACATGCCAGATGTATGGACCCATCTCGTACCGCGCGTTGAGATGCGTAATTCGCGCGATCGTGAGCACGGATTTCAGACGATCGTGAGCATGGATTTCGCGGCATCGTGAGCATCGATTTCAGAGGATCGTGAGCAGCTTTCGAGAAGCTGCGGGACGCTACGGCCGACACCTCCACCGGACTTCGGGACGCCTCGTCCAACAAACGAGGCTACCGATGCCAACCGCGAGACTGTCGATGCGCCGGATCAGAGAAGTTCTCCGCCTGAAGCACGCCCAGGGGTTGTCGGAACGAGCGATCGCCCAAACGCTTGGCCTGAGCAATGGCGTCGTCAACGGCTACCTCAAACGCGCTCGTCACGCCGGGCTGGAATGGCCGCTGCCGGAGGCGATAGACGACGATGGGCTCGAGCTTCTGCTGTTCCCGGCACCGCGGCCCTCCTCGCAGAACGACCGGCGCCCGGTTCCCGAATGGGCCTATATCGAGAAGGAGCTGCGCCGCCGCAATGTGACGCGGCTTCTTCTCTGGGAGGAATACCGCGCCGACCAGCCCGACGCCTTCGGCTACACCTGGTTCTGCACGTCATTCGAGGCCTGGAAGGGAAGGATGCGGCCCTCGATGCGCCAGCGCCATGTCGGCGGCGAGAAGGTCTTTGTCGATTTCGCCGGCGACACGATCGACATCTTCGATCCCGTCACCGGCGAGGCGCAGGCCATGAAGCTGTTCGTCGCGACGATGGGTGCCTCGAACTACACCTATGCCATCGCCTGCCCGAGTGAGAGCCTCTGCGACTGGATCAGCGTCCATGTCGGCCTCTTCGCATTTCTCGGCGGCGCACCGAAGTTTGTCGTCTGCGACAACCTGAAGGCCGCCGTCACCAATCCCGACCGCTACGACCCCGGCCTCAATCGCACCTATGCCGAGATGGCACGTCATTACGGCACCACGATCCTGGCGGCGCGCCCGAGAAAGCCCAAGGACAAAGCCAAAGTCGAGGTTGCCGTCCAGATCGCCCAGCGCTGGATCCTGGCGCGGCTGCGTCATCACCGCTTCTTCTCTCTCGACGATCTGAACGTCGCCATCGCCGTCCTCGTCGCCCAGATCAACGCCCGCACGATGCGCAGCTTCCGGGCGAGCCGGGCCGAACTCTTTGCCGAAATCGACCGCGACAAACTCGCCGAGCTGCCGGCGGAGCCGTACGTCTTCGCCCGCTGGAAGCGATGCCGCGTCGCGCCCGACTATCATGTCGAGANCTCGACCGCGACAAGCTCGCCGAGCTGCCGGCGGAGCCGTACGTCTTCGCCCGCTGGAAGCGATGCCGCGTCGCGCCCGACTATCATGTCGAGATCGACGGGCATTGGTATTCCACGCCCTTCCGCCTCATCCGCGAACTCGTGGACGTGCGCATCGCGGAAAGGACGGTCGAGATCTTCCACAAGGGTCACAGGATCGCCAGTCACGCGCTCGCCCCCAACCGACGCGGCCACACGACCATTGCCGATCACATGCCGAGCGCCCATCGTCGCCATGGGCAGTGGACACNGATCGCGGAAAGGACGGTCGAGATCTTCCACAAGGGTCACAGGATCGCCAGTCACGCGCTCGCCCCCAACCGACGCGGCCACACCACCATTGCCGATCACATGCCGAGCGCCCATCGTCGCCATGGGCAGTGGACACCGCAAGGATTGATCGCCGCCGGCGAGAAGGTCGGCCCTGCCACCGGGGCCTTCTTCCAGGCCGTCATCGAAGACAGGCCGCATCCCGACAGGGCTTTCGAACCTGTCTCGGCATTCTGTCGCTGGTCAAAAGCTACGGCAAGGCCCGCGTCGATGCCGCCTGCCAGCGCGGCATTGCCATCAAGGCCCGCTCCGTCGCTTCGATCCGATCGATCCTCAAAAACGGTCTCGATCGCGCCTTCCTCGAAGCCGACCTCGATCCCCAGAGCCATCACCAGCCGCTCCACCACGTCAACATCCGCGGCCAGGGCTACTTCCAGTG
>NZ_JAZHLI010000162.1:0-2650 GCF_036549475.1 Aurantimonas sp. A2-1-M11
CCCTCTGACACGTTTGACGTGCCGCTTGGAGAAGATGTCAGGGTCATGGATCCACGCCATCCTCTTTTTGGGCGTCGGCTGCGTGTTTTGGGACTGATCTTTCGCACCGAGAGCAACCTGCCACCCTCCTACGAGGTGGAGAACGACTTTGGCACGAGGCTCTTCGTCCCTATCCGCGCAACGGAAAGTCCGATCGGCATGGAGAATCCGTCGAAGTTGTGCGTTGAATCCTTGCGGGACCTGATCTCGCTGGCCGAACAACTTGAAGACCATGCCGATCGATCCGAAAGATCTCTGGTCGAAACTTCCCGCCTCCCTGCGGCGACGGGTCGTCGAGGACATAGCGGCCGTTCTTACGGAGGTCGGCCATGAAGTCCGAACTGGTCACGGCATCGCATCTGGCCCGCAAGGCGAT
Organism: Aurantimonas sp. A2-1-M11; assembly: GCF_036549475.1. Lineage (NCBI taxonomy): Bacteria > Pseudomonadati > Pseudomonadota > Alphaproteobacteria > Hyphomicrobiales > Aurantimonadaceae > Aurantimonas > Aurantimonas sp. A2-1-M11. The sequence continues at coordinate 416 of NZ_JAZHLI010000162.1, forward strand.
CGTCTACATCCGCCAGTCGACGCCTGCACAGGTCGTCACCAATCAGGAAAGCCTGCGCCTTCAGTACGCGCTGCGACACCGGGCCGAAGAACTGGGCTGGCGCCGAACCAATATTGACGTCATTGACGCCGATCTCGGCCTGAGCGGCGCGTCCAGTCTGTACCGACGCGGCTTCCAGGAACTGACAGCCCGCGTCAGCCTGAGTGAGGTAGGGCTCGTCCTGTCGGTCGACGTCACCCGTTTGGCACGCAACTGCTCGGACTGGTATCCGCTTCTCGACATATGCGGTCTTCGCGATTGCCTGATTGCCGATCGCGACGGCGTATACGATCCCAGCACGGCCAACGGGCGGCTGCTTCTGGGATTGAAGGGCACGATCTCCGAACTGGAACTGCATACGATCCGGAGCCGCCTGACAGGTGGGCTTCTGGCCAAGGCCGAGCGCGGTGAACTAGCGCAGATGCTTCCTGTCGGGCTGGTGCGCGAGGCGGCCGACGTCGTGGTGAAGGATCCGAACGTCGAGGTCCAGCAGAGGCTGGGCATGGTGTTCGACAGTTTCCTGCGGCTGCGATCGGCTGCCAAAGTTATGCGTCTCCTGCTGGCCCGAGGCCTAGACCTGCCGCGCCGCGACCGGCACGGAGATCTGCACTGGGTGCGTGGAACCGTCTCGGCTGTCGCCGCCATTCTGAAGAACCCGGCCTATGCGGGAGCATTCGTCTTCGGACGCAAGCGCACGGAGCGCTTGCCCGGCGGCGGCCGTGCGCACAAGTCCACTCGCTCGCGCGATCAATGGCGCATCGTCGTGAAGGATCGTTATCCAGCCTATATCGACTGGACGACCTTCGAGGTGATCGAGGCCATTCTGCACGACAACCGAGCTGAGTACATGACCACCAAAACCAGGGGAGCGCCGCGCGAAGGCCAGTTGCTGTTGCAGGGGATTGCCTGGTGTGCCCGATGCGGTCACAAAATGTATGTTCGCTATCAGCATGGAGGCGAATACGTCTGCAATCACCTGCACATACAGCGGGGAGATCCGGTCTGCCAGCACATGAGCGCCGGGGTCGTCGACGAGGCCGTGGCGCAAGCCTTTCTTACTGCCTTGGCGCCGGCTGAGATCGAGATGCTGTCGCGGGCGCAAAAGGCTCGGCGGCAAGCCGATACGGCCTTGCGTAATGCCGCCGAGCAGCAAGTGGCGCGCAAACGCTACCAAGCGTCCTTGGCGGAGCGACAGTACAACAAAGTCGATCCCGACAACCGGCTCGTAGCCGCCGAACTCGAGCGGCGCTGGGAGGCCGCGCTCGACGGTCTGAGAACAGCCGAAGAGGCTCTGTCCCGGCAGGACTCCGCCGGCTCGCCGCCGCCGCCAGCGCTGAGCAAGACCATGGGCGACAAGGTCGTAGCGCTCGCTGGTCGTCTGCCGCTGTTGTGGGCAGACCCCGCCACTCGGGACGCCGATAGAAAAGCGCTACTGCGATGCCTCGTCGAAAAGGTCGTCCTTGACCGTGGTGAACGTGACACCGCGATGGTCCGGATCGTCTGGCGCGGCGGCGAAGTCAGCGAACTTGCCGTCAGACGCCCAGTCACGAGCATTGCCAGTCTGGAACGTGGCGAGGAGATGAAGCGCCGCGCCCTGGATCTATCCAAGACCACCATGCCGGATATTGAGATCGCCGCCCTCCTGACGGCCGAGGGACATCGCTCACCCAAAAACCCGACCCGGGTTCTTCCCGACACCGTGCGACGCATTCGAAAGCAGGCCGGATGGCCAGCGCGCAAACCGTGTTCACGGTGGCGCCATGCTTCGGGATCCATCGGCATCGCTGAGTTGGCGTCGAGGCTCGGCATTCCGACGAAATGGCTCTATGTTCAAATCCGAGACGGTCGCATCCGCCTCGACTGCCAGCCCACCGGCGCCTACCTCGTCCAGGACTGCCAAACCGTTCTTCAGGCCGTGCGAAACTTGCGGAACCATGAGATCGAGACCATCGATCTAAGGGCACATCAGCCGGGTTACAGGGAGCATCCACATGGATGATCGAGCAGGTAGCCGAGCTGCGCCGGTGAGATCGTCACCGTTCCGTCGGCCGGTGACGGCCAGATAAAGCGCCCCCGTTCGAGCCGCTTCGTGAACAGACAGGCGCCCTGTCCGTCGTGCCAGATCACCTTGATCAGATCGCCACGACGGCCCCGAAAGACCACGACATGGCCGTCGTTTGGATCCCGCTTCAGCGT
>NZ_JAZHLI010000163.1:0-2547 GCF_036549475.1 Aurantimonas sp. A2-1-M11
AACAAACGTTGCAAACTTTGTTGCACTCGAAGGCGACCTTGCGCCTCGAAGGCCGCAGACCTCCCTCAGGACCGGTCAAGCCCAAAAGGCAATGTCCGTCGCCCACCGCTTACAGTGTTACGTCATTTGGAGGTGTTTCGCGCCTTGACCCGCGCCGCTAGCCTCATCGTTTACTGCGCTTCGACATTCCTAAAAGAGTTGCCGGCAACACGATGAACATTCAAGGTGAACGACCAGAACGCCTCGGAGATCGGAGGCCGCGTCGACTTTCAGCACAGGGGCGCACCCCTGCCGGCCCTGTCGGAATCCAATCGTCCTCGCCGGCGGAGGGTGCACTCCTCCGGCCGCGCCTTGCTCTCGGCCTGAGGAGGCCACCATGCTAGATGGCCAATGGTCCAGCATCCCCGCCGGTAGAAGCCTTACATCCGCCGTGTCCGGTCGCGAGATCATCGACTTCCGCGACTTTATGGCCTTCTTCCGACTTTATTCGGTTTCGATAGTTCTGTCCGTTGTCATTGGGCTAGGTTTCGCTGCTTTCTATCTCGCGACGACCGACCCGACCTTTACCGCAAGGACACAGATCCTCATCGACCCGCGGATACCTCAGTTGCTTCAGCAGCAGCCGGCCGACGTGAATCTTTCGCTCGATACCGCACAGATCGAAAGTCAGATTGCAGTTCTGCAATCGGAGAAGATCGCAATGATCGTGATCGACGAGTTGAAACTCGTAGAGGATCCGGTGTTCAACTACGCCCGCACCCCGACGATGAGGGATCGCGTTGAAAGGCTGGCGGCGGTCATCGTCGACACCTTCGGCCTGCCCGAGACGGGTGGTTTCGATTCGCCGGCTTTTCCCGCCATCGGCAATTGGCTGAGCCGCTGGACCGCCACGGTGGCGACGGAGCTCCCGGAATTTGAGCGGTATCGGCTGACCATGGAGACTTTCCAGAACGGATTGGGGGTGCGGCGCGTCGGCGTGTCCTATGCGATCGAGATCTCGTTCCAATCGAAGGATCCCGAACAGTCGGCCAAGACCGCCAATGCCGTGGCCGACGCGTACGTAAGCGAACAGCTGGAGACCAGGGCCACCGCCGCCCGCGAGGGGAGCGCCTGGCTGGAGAGCCGGCTCGGGGAACTGCGGACACAGATGAACCTCGCCACCCAAATCGCGCAGGAATTTCGCGCCAGGCATGACTACCGGGTCGGCCGCCAGCTCGGCGCGGTGCTGGCCGACGGAAGGGTGGTTTCCGACGAGAATGCCGGTGAGAGCAGCGACGGGCCGACCCTCGAGGAACTGGAGGTGACGGCCGATACCTATCGCAAGATGTACGAGAGCTTCCTGCAGGCTTTCACCTCGTCGGCTAACCAACAACTCTACCCGGTCGCGGATGCGCGCGTCATCACGCCGGCTTCTCGGCCTTTGGAGGCCAGTCACCCTCGCTCGAACCTGGTACATTTGTTAGGCGCTGTCGCCGGGCTTATGGCCGGGGTGGCGTTCGCGTTCGTTCGCAGCACCTTCGACGGAACCGTCCGCTCACGGCGCCAGCTCGAAGACCGGCTCGACATCAATTGCCTCGGAGAATTGCCGCCGGCCCGACGGCTCTGCGGCTTCGGCCGATTCGACGAGATAGCCAAGCATCCGGGGTCTGATTTCAGTGAGAGCTTGAGACGCGTCAAGGCAGCAATTAGCCTCGCCGATCCGGCCCCGATACGAGTCATCGGCGTAACGTCCGTATGGCCTGGGGACGGCAAGAGCTCGGTCGCGAGCAACCTCGCCATATCCCACGCGATGTGGGGCACCAAGACGCTTCTGATCGACGCCGACGCCCGACATTCTGCGCTGACCAAGGCAGTCCTTCGACCTCGCCGCGATCAACGCAGCGCAGACTTTCGGTCGGAACTCGACCCCATCAGGCGCCATATTAGGTTTTCGAAGGCGTTATGTTTGGACGTCTTGCCAAAGCATGCGTGGGGCAGAGGCCGGATGATCACGCCGGCGCAAATGGAGTCGGCGCTCAAGGCCTTGAATTCCTACGAGATCATCATTGTCGACCTTCCCCCGCTCGCGTCGGGGTTTGATGAACTGGCGATCAGCACGGCTTTGGATGGTGTAGTTATTGTCGCCGAGTGGGGCAAAACGCCGGAAAGCCTAATAACCGAGCTCGTGCGTGTGCTACGGTCGACCAAGACCGAGCTGGTAGGGATCGTATTGACCAAAGTTCGATCTCAATCGGCACGGCGGCACCTCAGGCGCGGCTCACGCGTCGCGCGTTAAATTTTCAAACCCTGCCAGATTTGCTGAACTGCGGCGGCGGTGGACTGCTTGGCTGCCTTTTAGATCTCCGCATCGTTAACTGCTACTCTACCGGCGGGTGCTGAAAAATTGAGGAAGAACCTTCGGCTGGGCCATGACCATTGGTGGCATGGCCCAGACTGTAGCGCGTCAACCATGATGTCCGGTCAGCGACAGCCAAGTTGGCTGGTGCTGCTGCGGCTGGGGTGGTGGTTGTCGTCAGTTTTGGCTGTCGCTCCCTGGTTCGGTTTGGT
>NZ_JAZHLI010000164.1:0-2542 GCF_036549475.1 Aurantimonas sp. A2-1-M11
CATGCAGAAGGACGGCTCAAAGGAATCCTTGAAGGGGAAATTCCAAAGGGCAGGCTGGGACAATGCATTCCTCTCTCGCCTGCTCAGCCTGTTCTGAAATGCGATTGCCCTGACGCCGTTGCTGTGTGCGCGAATGTCGCGTCGAGAAGCGGGCTCTACTGCCCCTGCTGTCCGGGCTGAACCGTTCCTTCCGGCAGCACCGCCGGCGCGACCTCCGTCTGGGACGGCTCGGGGTTGGCCGGGCCATCCGAAGCCGCGGCCGGCTGCTCACCGGTAGGCGGCTCGTCGGCAGCGGCCGGGGCGGTCGCCTCGCCTTCGTCCTGCGGCGCCACGACCCCCTCGACCTCGGCCGGCGCAGCATCGGCCTTGCCGCCCTCGACCGGTGCGGTCCCGGCAGCAGGTTCGGTCGCGGGCGCCGGCTCGCCGCCGGCCGCATCAGAGGGCGCCGCCTCGGCGGCCGCGGGCGCGTCGGAGCCACCTGCCGTCACCCCGTCGGTGCCGACCGGTTCCGGCGAGATGGTGCCGTCCGCCGCCGCGACGCGCCACACCGTGTTGCCGGCGTCGTCGGCCACCAGCAGTGCACCGGTGCCGTCGATCCCGACGCCGACCGGCCGGCCACGCGCCTCGTCACCGTCGAGGAAGCCCGTCACCACGTCCTGCGCCATGCCGTCCGGCTTGCCGTCGGTGAAGGGGACGTAGACGACCTTGTAGCCGTTGAAATCGTCGCGGTTCCAGCTGCCGTGCTCGCCGATGAAAGCGCCGTTGGCATAGGCCTCGGGCAGCGCCGAACCGTTCGAGAAGGTGAGCCCCAGCGCCGCGACGTGGCTCGACAGGGCGTAATCGGGGACAATTGCCTTTTCGACCATGTCCGGCCGCTTCGGATAGACCCGCTCGTCGACATGGTCGCCGAAATAGCTCCACGGCCAGCCGTAGAACCCGCCCTCCTGCACCGAGGTCATGTAGTCCGGCACGAGATTGGGGCCAAGTTCGTCCCGCTCGTTGATCACCGCCCAGAGCACGTCCGTGTCCGGGTGGAATGTCAGGCCGTTCGGGTTGCGCAGGCCGGAGGCGAAGACCTTTGATGCGCCCGTCTCACGGTCGATCTGCCAGATCGCGGCCCGGCCCTTCTCGGCCTCGAGCCCGCGTTCGACGATGTTCGAATTCGAACCGACGGAGGCATACAGGAACCGGCCATCCGGGCTGAGCGCCAGATCCTTCGTCCAGTGGTGGTTGATCGGCCCGCCCGGCAGCGGCGTCAGCACCTCGGCCGCTGCGGTGATCTCGGTCTGGCCCAGTTCATACGGGTAGGTCAGGACAGCATCGGCCGACGCCACGTAGAGCGTCCCGTCGGCCCAGGCCACGCCGAAGGGCGAGTCGAGATTGGTCAGCAGGTCGCTGCGCTCGTCCACCGTGCCGTCGCGATCGGTGTCGCGCAGCAGGGTGATCAGGTTGCTCTCCTTCTGCGGCCCGCCACTGCCATGGGCGATCGACATGATCCAGCCGCGGATCACGTCCTTCGGGCGCGACACCGGCTTGCCCGAAGGGGCTCGCCCCTGCACGACGAGCACGTCGCCGTTGGGCAGGGTGTGAACCGTGCGCGGGTTGGCCAGGTCGGTGGCATAGGGGGTGACCGTCAGGCCCTCGGGAACGGTCGGGGTCTGCGCCGCATCCCATCCCACGACCTCGGCGACCTTGAGGCTGGGCAACAGGGACGAACTCGGCTCCGGCAGGACCGGGTCCGGGCCGATCTGCGACGACACGTCGAAATCGCTGCCGTCATCGCTGCAGCCGGCGAGCGCCAGCAGCACCAGGGCACTGCTGCCGAGGATGACGGGCCGGAAGGATGCCTTGCGATCAATCATGGTTGCGCACTCCGACGCCGTACTGGAACACCATCGAACGGCCGAGCCAGGCCGTGATGGTGATGAGGACCACGGTCACCGCGGACAGGATGAGGCCGTTGGGGACGACCGCTGTCCAGCCGTCACCGGCATGGACGAGACTGTTCACAAAGCCGAGGACGAGGATCACCACGGTGCCGATGGCATAGGCCCATGCCGGTGGCTGGGCGCGCATGCGCGGCTGGGTGACGAAGTCGACGAGGCCGGCGAGCAGCGCGAAGCCGCCGATGATCAGGCCGGCGAAGAGCAGCCAGGACGAGAATTCCTGCCACATCAGATTGCCCGTCTGCCAATAGGCGATGTCGGTCAGGAGCGTCAGCGTGAAGCAGACGAAGGGGAACTGGATGAGCATCGCGTGGATCGACTGCCCGCCGATCGTCGCAGTCAGGGGAGGATGCGGATAATCCATGGAGAACATCTCGATATGTCAGGTGGTGAACCAATGACAATACGAGTAGGCTGACGCTTGGTTCCCGGCGCAGCAGGCCATTCCCCGCAGGGCAATCGGGTGAGTTGGCGCGTGACATCTGGTGCAAGTACTGAATCTGTGGGTTCCCAATTGATTCGATTGGGAGATTGCGGGAATGGCTGTGTCCGACGAGGCGGTACTGGAGAGTATTGTTTTTCTGGATCATTTTGCG
>NZ_JAZHLI010000165.1:0-2463 GCF_036549475.1 Aurantimonas sp. A2-1-M11
GTGTGCCTCCGGCGTGAGCCGCCTTGCGAACTTTGGATGAGATCGTTGTTTTTGCGGCGTGGTGTGGTGACCACGGTGCAAGCAATGAGGATATCCACGTGACCTACCATCGGATCGATCTTGTTCGGGATGGCGGCGGCCGTCGACACTGGCCGACAGCCTTGAAGGAAGAGATTGTGATGTCGGCGCTGGAGGAGGACGCCAGCGTGGTGGCGGTCGCCCGCCGGTACGATGTCGATCCATCGTCGATCTACCGTTGGATCCGAAAGTTTCGTTTGGATGCGCAGGATCGGGGCCCGACTTTCCTGCCTGTTGCGGTGTCGCCCGAGATCGAACCCGATGAGGGACCGGAGCAGGATCGGGATGCTGGCGCTCGTCCTTGCGAGCGCCAGCGTTGCGTCGAGATTGAGCTGTCTGGCAACCGGGTTGTCCGGATCGATGCGGAGATTGACGCCCGCGCCCTTGCCCGCATTCTCGATGTGGTCGATCGATTGAATTTGCCGTCGGCCTGTTCGAAGACGAGAACGGGAGAATGATCCCGGTCCCGAGCGGGGTACGGGTCTGGCTGGCGACGGGGCACACGGATATGCGCAAGGGCTTCCCGGGCCTGTCGCTGCTGGTGCAGGAGGTGCTGAAGCGCGATCCGAACAGCGGCCATCTGTTCTGCTTTCGTGGCCGTAGAGGCGACCTTTTGAAGATCATCTGGCATGATGGCCAGGGCGCGTGCCTTTATACGAAGAGGCTTGAACGGGGGCGCTTTCTCTGGCCGTCGGTGGCGGATGGCGCGGTGACGATATCCCCGGCGCAACTCGGTTATCTTGTGTCTGGAATCGACTGGCGAAATCCGCAGGAATCCTGGAGGCCGACGTCGGTCGGATAGGCAAAAATCCTTGCATTGCAGGGGTTCTGTGGCAGAATCGGCTTTGTCACGAACTGCTTCGAGCCTCCCGCCATGGCCGCCGCGCCGGACGACATCGCCGCCCTGAAGGCCGCCCTCGCGGCGGCCGAACGCGAGCGTGACGAGGCCGTTGCGGACGCCGCCCGCGTTAAGGCGGTGGCATCCGGTGCCGAAGCCCTGATCGCGCATCTGACGCTGGAGATCGAAAAGCTCAAGCGCGAGCTCTACGGGACGCGGTCGGAGAAGAAGGCGCGTCTCCTCGACCAACTGGAGATGCAGCTCGAGGACGCGCAGGCTGCCGCCACCGAGGACGAGCTTGCCGCCGAACAGGCCGCGGCAAAGACGATGACCGTTCACGCCTTTACCCGCAAGCGCCCCTCGAAGAAGCCATTCCCGGAGCATCTGCCGCGGGAACGGGTGGTGATCGAGGCGCCGACCTCATGCTCCTGCTGCGGTTCGACCAGACTGTCGAAGCTTGGCGAGGCCATCACCGAGACGCTGGAGGTGATCCCGCGCCAGTGGAAGGTGATCCAGACAGTCCGGGAGAAGTTCGCCTGCCGGGAGTGCGAGACGATCAGCCAGCCGCCGGCGCCGTTCCATCCTACGCCCCGCGGCTTCCTCGGTCCGAGCCTGCTCGCGATGATCCTGTTCGAGAAGTACGGGCAGCATCAGCCGCTGAACCGCCAGTCGGAACGCTACGGCCGGGAGGGGATCGACCTCAGCCTGTCGACACTCGCCGACCAGGTCGGCGCCTGCGTCCACCCCCTTCGTCCGCTGCACGATCTGATCGAGCGGCATGTCCTTGCCGCCGAGCGGCTGCACGGCGATGACACGACGGTGCCGATCCTGGCCAAGGGCAAGACGGTGACCGGTCGGGTCTGGGTCTATGTTCGCGATGATCGACCGTTCGGCGGCCCGGCGCCGCCGGCAGCTCTGTTCTACGCCTCCAGAGACCGAACGGCGGAACATCCCGAGCGCCATCTCGCCGGCTATGGCGGAATCCTCCAGGCCGACGCCTATGCGGGCTATGGTCGCCTGTACGCCATGGACCGAAGTCCGGGGCCTGTGACCGAGGCGCTGTGCTGGTCTCACGGCCGCCGGAAGTTCTTCGAGCTCGCCGACATCGCCCGGAGCGCCCGGCGGGGAAAGAACGCAGCACCGATCTCGCCGCTGGCGCTGGAGGCGGTGAAGCGCATCGACGTCCTGTTCGACATCGAACGGGAGGTGAACGGCCGCTCCACCGACGAGCGTCTCGCCGCCCGGCAGCAGCGAAGCGTGGCCGTTCTCGCCGATCTGGAGGACTGGATGCGGACCGAGCGGGCGCGCCTGTCGCGTCATGCTCCGGTCGCCAAGGCCATGGACTACATGCTGACGCGCTGGGAGGGCTTCGCCCGCTTCACCACCGACGGCAGGATTTGCCTCAGCAACAATGCGGCCGAGCGGGCGATCCGCGGACTGGCTCTCGGGCGGAAGTCGTGGACCTTCGCCGGCTCCGATCGCGGGGCGGATCGCTGCGCCTTCATGCTGACGCTGATCACGACCGCAAGGCTGAACGACATCGACCC
>NZ_JAZHLI010000166.1:0-2449 GCF_036549475.1 Aurantimonas sp. A2-1-M11
GGCTAGCGGCAGTTCCCCGTCCTGCCCCTTCACACGCTTGGTCGTGGTCCCGTTGCGTCGGTTCGTCTGACCGGGAAGCGGTTCCGCTCCGGCCTCGTAGCCCAGATGCGCTGCCAGTTCACCGCCAAGCATTCGCTCCATCAGTCGGATCTTCAGCTGCTTCATCAACCCGGCGTCGCCAAGCAGATCATCAGGACGCTCGCAGCCCTTCAGCAGCTCGTCCAGTAGCTCGTTGGATATTGTCATCGTCCTTGCTCCTCTCAGGAAGCATGGACCGGTTCAGCCATACACAAAAGACCGGACACTCCCNGGACGCTCGCAGCCCTTCAGCAGCTCGTCCAGTAGCTCGTTGGATATTGTCATCGTCCTTGCTCCTCTCAGGAAGCATGGACCGGTTCAGCCATACACAAAAGACCGGACACTCCCGGCGAGACAATGGTCTCTCCATCAGCATCGCGACATCCCGTCTTGCTTGAGATCTGCGCTCGTTCCGGATCCCGTCGAGGAATTTTCGGAACCTTCTCCACTCTGTCACTTTACCGAGAAGACCCAAAAGCAACGATACTGCGAATGAACTATCATCTGACTTCCGAAATCGCCGCATTACCTCCCGGGACGAACGCCATAGTATCGACGGCGGCCCCGACCCACGAGACGGACGATCTGGTCCCTGAACCGAAACGAGAAGAGGGCGGGTCGTTGCGACTGGCCGTCTTAATTCGCCGACTCGCAGCGGCGAGGCCATGGGTCTGCTTCTTCGCGTCGCGCAGCATCTACGAGGAGATCGACGTGGGCGCATTTCCGAAGACAATGATGACAGGCTTCTTGGCGCTTTCCTGCGCATGGCCCACCGCAACCCTTGCGGCCGACATTTCCAGGGACGACGTCAACGCGGCCAGACTGGCCGACCGATCGGATGTCGCTGCGGGCGAACCCAACCCGGTGATGATCAAGGCCCAGATCCTGCTCGACCGGGCCCATGTCTCGCCGGGCGTGATAGACGGCTACGACGGCGAGAACCTGACCAAGGCACTCTCGGCCTACGAGGAAATGCACGACCTGACCGTCGATGGCGAACTCGACGAGGAAGTCTGGAAAACGCTCGGCGGCGAGAAGAACGCCGATCTGCTGGTCGAGTACGAGATCACGGCGGACGATACCGATCAGGACTTCATCGACGAAATCCCCAGCGACTACGAAAAACTCGCCGAGCTCGAGTCGGTGGGCTTCACCAGCATCGAGGAGATGCTGGCCGAACGCCACCATATGGACATCGAACTGTTCAAGGCGCTGAACGATGGCAAGGACATGACCAAGGGCACCACCATCTTGGTGGCCGACATCGGCGATCCGCGGACGGACGGCACGATCGCCCGCATCGAGGCCGACAAGGACCGCGCCCAAATTCGCGCCTATGACGAGGACGACAAGCTGGTCCTCGCCTATCCCGCGACCATCGGTAGCGAAGAGAACCCGTCACCCGAAGGCACGCACCAGATCGAGGCGATTGCCGTAGACCCGACCTATTCGTATCGCCCGAGCAAGAACTTCCAGCAGGGCGAGAACGATGAGAAGCTGACGATCGCGGCGGGCCCGAACAACCCTGTCGGTGACGTCTGGATCGATCTGTCGGAGCCGACCTATGGCATTCACGGCACCTCCGAGCCATCCGAGATCGACAAGACCGCCTCGCATGGTTGCGTGCGGCTGACGAACTGGGACGCCAACGAACTGGCCGAACTCGTCGAGACAGGAACCGACGTCAGGTTCATTGACTGAGGTCTCAGCGCCCGCAATCGCTCGTGCGCCCGAATGTCTCGGAGCTGCGGAGTATCGGTTTTGATTGTCCAGGGCATCGATCGGATACGATACGGCTACCTTCACGGTGAGAAGTCCAGTGCCGCCGCAATCATGCAGAGGACAGCCACTTCCTGGGTGACCGATCACGCCAGAGAACGAGGCCATCGGCAGGACCAAGGCGGCGGGCGATACCCAGATGTCGAACGACCGCTGCTTCGGCGTTCCTCGAACGTTCTCCAATTCAACGAGGTGGACGAGGATCGCGCCGGTGCCGGCACCGACAAGACCGCAAGGAGCTTCAAGACGGGGGGTCGGCGGACTCAACCGCGGGCACACGGCACGATCGTTACGCTCCGGCGATCGTAGTTCGCCGACTCGCGGCTCGAAGTATCAGGGTTGGGTCATCATCGGCGGGACTGTCGTGGGCTTTGGCGGCCCAGCCACCGATCCGGGCGCTGCCTGTTGCGGCTGGCCGGCGCCGTCGGGGCCGCCATTGCGCTGGTCGTACAGGACAAATGCCGTGATACCGGCGCCTACTAGAGCGTCCAGTAATAAGTGTGAATCGGATGGTTCCGCTTGGAGACGTATTCTGATTCCTTGTGTGCGGGAGGATACGCACCATGGGAAGATCGGTTTCATCGGACTTGCG
>NZ_JAZHLI010000167.1:0-2423 GCF_036549475.1 Aurantimonas sp. A2-1-M11
CGACGCATGCTGCGATGCCTGGAACCGCGCCACCAAAGATCAAGCCCGCATCCGGTCCCTCTGCAACTATCCCTACATCAAAGCGGTCAGTTCATGAGCTGGTCGGTATCAGACCACTGTTCTCTGCTTTCTCCGTGGCGGTTTCGTAGCCGAGGGCGCTGTCGACGGCGGTATCGGTAAGGGTTTCCAGGATCGAAAGCTGTGTAGCCATGCGTCTGCTCCTTGTTTGTTTCCGCTCGGCAAACAGCCGACGAGCGAAAAGGATGCAGAGGCAACCTACGCAAACGCCCTATGACGGCGCGAACCCTGCGCCATCGTCTGATCATGTGCAGCCGTCGCGCTCGGACAGCGCGCAGGTCATCGACGGGTTGCTCCGCGCCGTTCGCTATGGTGTCGTGGTCGACACATGGAATGCCGTGAAAAGGGAGCGGGCGCGATGCCATCTCCAGCCTCGAAAGCCATCGACACGCTCGGCAAGCTGGCCGACAACGAGATGGGGCTTGTCTGGTACTGTGACGACTGCAGCCGGAAGCTCGGTCTCGATNGCCTCGAAAGCCATCGACACGCTCGGCAAGCTGGCCGACAACGAGATGGGGCTTGTCTGGTACTGTGACGACTGCAGCCGGAAGCTCGGTCTCGATTTGGATGGCGCTATCCGCCTGTGGGGCCGCCATCAGGTCTTCGTAGGATGGAAGCCGCCGATCGAGTGTGTCGACTGTCGCGGTCGGAATGTCAGCATGCGGGTCCAGGCGCAGGTGCCGGGGCGACGGGGCACGGGCACAGGGTTCGAGAATCCATGATTCGCAGTCTGCTTGCCCGCATCTTCCGGCGCTCTGCCGGATCCCGGCATGAAGCCACCGACACTCGTCGAAGTGCATGGTCCGCAGGGGGCATGGATCGTCGCCAGCGACAGGTATCGCCTAGCGCAGGTGGTCGATGCTGAAGATGATGGTCGATACTGGAACAGCGTCGTGTGCGAGATCGAGCAGCAGACCGGGTATCAGCGCCAGCCTGACACGGCGACGCGATACGTTGATCGCTAGCTCCGCGTCGACGCTTCATCCTTCGCTCGCCGCGCGCGGCAATGCGCAGCGCGATCCTGCAGGGGGGCCGCTGTAGCAGCGGGGCGACGACAATCGCTCATGCATCGCAGCTAAATAATTGGAAGGGAACCAGAAATGGGCGTGCTGGTTGAGGAGCCAACGGGCCCTATGCTCTGCCAGACGTCAGGAATTACCCAGGTCCTCGCGGGACATCCTTCCAGCTGCGGTTGATTTCAAAGACCGCCATTCGCTCTGCCATCTTGATGATGCGCACCTGAGCAAGCTCTCCACCGACTGCAACGCTTGGTGCATCTGGGTGGAGAGCATTCGGGCAGGACTTCATTCGTCCGCAGGTCACACCGAGTGGGACGCCCTCATGCGTCAAGAGCAGGATGAAGTCACCGCGGCGCATCGCCGAATCCAAGATGAGATTGCAGCGAGAAAAGCCCTCTGAAACGGTTGTTGCCCGCGACTGTATATTTATAGCCAGGCGTCTCGACAGTGTCACCGAAGTAGTGCTTTCTCGCCGGACACTTCTCTAAGGTCCGCTTACCAATGCCGTCTGACTCAGATCCTCCTCAGGAAGAACCTGCTGCCCCGGCTGGCGGCAAGGCGCCCCTTCTTTCCGAATCCGCTCTCGGCAGTCGAAGCGATGTCCGCATGGCCCTCGACGCGGGATTTTCGGAAGATGAGGTAGTGTTCATGCTGGATCTCGACGATCCCTCGCCTGAAGCCGAAATCGGCAGCGATGATCCTGCTTCGGACGTGCAAAAGGAAATGCCCCGGTGACGGGACTTCGACTATTCGCGGCAGATGAGGCTTACGGGATCCTCATTGCCGCAACCCGTGCAGGCGATCGGCAGCCGCCTCCCGATGTGGCGGTGATCCCTGCCGAGCTTCTCCGTTACGGCTTTGAGATCGACCTTGAAGCCTCTCGCGCAGCCTCCGCAGAAAGCCTCCATGGTGAAACCATGATCGAGGAGATCCCCAAGCGTCTGAATAAGCATTGACGATCCGTACGGCAACCTGCTGCAGGCGCGCAGATTGTGCTCTACGCCGCATTTGAAAAGAGGCCTGCGTCAATTTTCCTCAGAAACATCATAAGGTTCCAGAACTACCGGCATCGCCGCATTCGCGCATTCCTCTAAAATGATGCGTCTGAGCTGTAAGCGCGGCCTGAGCCCCATTCTGACAGTGGTCTTTCGCTCGAAGCGTGGCGACCGCCTGAAGATCCTCGTTTTTGATGGCAGCGGCCTGGTGATGACCGACAAGAGGATCGAGACAGGCCGCTTCACCTGGCCGCCGGTGCGTGACGGCGTCATGCATCTGTCGCGGGCGCAGATGGAAGCCCTGTTTGCTGGTCTCGAGTGGATGCGTATC
>NZ_JAZHLI010000168.1:0-2413 GCF_036549475.1 Aurantimonas sp. A2-1-M11
CGATCGGATGCCATCCAGCACATGAACCAGCGTCACCGCCAACCCAAAACAATCGCCATAAATCCCAGCAATTCGCCTTCAGAACGAAATTGCGGCGTTTCCGGAGGCGTCCATCTCGTTGAGAGTCCAGATCCTGCCAGCGAAAGCCAGCAAGGTCGTGAAACAGATTGAGACGCGTTGCCCTTCCTGACCCCATCATGCGGCGGCTGTACGCCGACCGCGAAGAGAAGCGCGTAACCCGCGGGGCGTCATGATCCGGAAATGCCGAAAGGAGCAGCTTGACCTTAACGACCCCAATCAGAGAGGACTCTCAGCACTATTTGGGAGTCGGCGGAGAGCATTCAGCTGGGTACCGGGGTCCGTAGTTCTCACTGAATTGCGACACCATCCGACTGCGAGACGCCGATCGCCGCGGGAGGCAGGCCTCTTTCCCGAGCAGAACGACGGAAAAGCCGCCATTCCCCTCATCCACACGTTGCAGTCGTTCCAGTCTCTCGCGACGGACGTCGGCGTCGAGTCCCGACGCTAGAGAGCAGCGTCCACGACGAGAGATGCTGCAAATCGCAACGCGAAACACATCGCGGCGGCCGCGGATGCGAGCGCTGCGTGCCGATTAAGAATTGCGCTGCGGTTCATCGCGACCACCATTCTGTTGAGATCCGCCTGATCCAGTGTCTCGAAGCGCGACACGCGACGCGTCGTGCGGGCCCCGGCTCGATACCAGAGTCCTGCCGCAAGGAGCGAGCTAAGGATCGCGGCAAGATCGAGAGCAATAAACAGCGCCGGCATTCTAGCCTGCCTCGGTCATGGAGGGTTCCGTGACCGTAGGGTCTTTCCGTTCGGTCGTTTGGAACTCGGTGAGGAGCTCGAGTGTGATCTCGCCCTCAAGCCGTTCAGCTTCCTGCGAAGGGCAGAAGAGGGTGACCTCAATGCGGAGTTTTCCCAGATCAGAGGTCCGAAACCTGACGATGGGGGCTGGGTCGGGAAGATCGCTATGGGTTCGCCGTTCGATTGCAGCGTTGGCCCGGGCAGCGGAGTCCCGAAAGGGCTCGTAGTGCCGAGACACGATTTCCGAGACCCGGCGAGGCGTGTCCTCCAGTCGCGGCAAGGGATCGAGCGTCACCGCGAGTCGGTGATAGGTGTAGTCGCGTAGGGCTGTCTGGTTATAGACGGAGGCGGTCAACAACAGACTGTTCGGCACGATGATCGTACGTCCGGTGGGCATATAGGCATGGGGTCCTGTTCCGAATTCCTGGAGTGTCGTTGCCAGCAGGGTATGATCCGTGACCTCTCCCCGAGTCTCACCGATTTCGATCCAGTCGCCCACGGCGAACGCGCGAGTCGTTGCTCGAAGAACGGCTCCCGACAAACAAAGGATCAGTTCTTTTGTCGCCACCACAATGGCCACGGCCACCGCGGTCAAGGAGAGTGCGAAAGTGCGAAGCTGCGGCGCCCATATGAAGATCAGGCCCACGAGAAGGAGCAGGAGAAAGACGTTACGGCTGGAGGCAATCAGGCGTCGCTGGTTGTGAGGCGCCACCTCCTGCCGCGCGCGTATTGACCGGATGACGATCTTCCGCCCGATCCAGAGCAGCAGCAACAGAAGGAACGAAGCGAGAAGGTCGAACTGCGGCAGGACGGAAGGATCAAAAGGCAATTGTGGCAGGCGTATATCGTTGAGCATGGACTGAAACTGTGTCGCTTCGCGAGTTCAGGCAAGCCGTCCTGGACTCAGGCTGCAAGAAGACAGTGCGCTCGCATGCGACGCTCGGTCGGTCGTATCGGAGGAGGTCTGGCACGAGCGAATCCAAACGAAATGGTCCGGTGAAGCCGCTGGGAATGCGAGGAATTTTGCGACCAGTCTCCATCCACACCGTGACAGGCCGGCACACTGCACTAAGGTTCGGCTCACGCGAGACTGGTCGCCTCTGGAATGTTGCGGCCAATTTGGCACAGGAAGTGAACCCATTCCCGTGGTCCTGGAGCATTGACACCATGCTGGACGTCTGGCTGCCCCTCATCGTCGGGCTCGTGTTGCTGATTGCGGGCGGGGACGTACTGGTCCGCGGTGCGGTGAAGGTTGCTGAACACCTGGGTGTCTCTCCCCTCGTCATTGGTCTGACACTCGTGGGCTTTGGCACTTCCACGCCCGAGCTTGTCACCTCCGTTCAAGCCGCGCTTGCCGGCTCGCCAGGTATCGCATTCGGGAATATCATCGGCTCGAACATCGCGAACATCCTATTGATCGTCGGCATCTCGGCCATGGTTTTTCCCCTGGCCGTCTCCTCCTCCGGCCTTCGACGGTGAACCGCCCCGGGTTTCCCGGAGACCTCATTTCCTGAGAGAATGGGGTCATCATGACAAAATCGACATCGAAGAGATATTCGCCGGAGGTCCGTGAGCGGGCTGTCCG
>NZ_JAZHLI010000169.1:0-2346 GCF_036549475.1 Aurantimonas sp. A2-1-M11
TTGCGGCGGAATCCCGCCAAACTGTCGATGACAAACAAACGATTGAAGGCCGGGTGGAACGAGAAATTCCTCGTCAGCCTCATCTCGTGAAATTCAACTCACCCGATTCCCCTGGGCGATGCTGGGGACAAGTGGCCCGGCGAAGGTCCCAGAACCAACGCTGCCGGGCCTGTCGCAATGAGGGAGGCTCACCGCGACCGACTGATCTTAGCATAAGTTGCCGTAGCGGAAATACACGCAACGCACTTCTTTTTTCGGCGCCGAAATGTCCTCAAGACCGTCCGACCGGAACCGTTCGGCTCCCAACTGCATTCGGTCGGGTAGGGTCAGGAGGCTTCGATGATACGGAAGCAGTACGTCGTCGTTATAGCGGCCGGTATCGTGGTCTTCATATTTCTGGGCATCGGATCATTCTACCTTGGGGAGTGGCTGAATGCTCCTACGGGCGTGATCGAAGACAATTATGAAGAGCCGGACGTGTCAGAATAGCGGCCAATGTGCCCGGCAGCCTGTTTGCGGGGTTGCCGGACCTCTCCTGTTGTCGGAAAATCGGCCGAGACTACGCCGCCTTCCTCACCTTTCGCTTCGTTCTGTGCTTTCGCATCGGCGCCCAAATAGGCACCCCCTCCGCAAGCGCGGCACAAGCCAGCCCAATGGTCCCGGGCGCGCCTTCGTATTTGAAGCGAGCCACGTCCTGGACGGAGATGAACAGACGTCGGGCTGCCTCGCCGTCGGAGAGCCACATCCGGTCCAACCACTCGATAAAATCATGAGCCGTCATAACAGGTCCCTCGTATTGACCTGATATTAACGCTCTCGCTGCCGAAGGGAGTCAACCGAGTGATTCGCTCCGAGAACGAATATTTTTCAGCGCGCCGGCACTTCGCCTGTACCCGCATGCTTATATCCCGGCAGCGGTTCGATGAGACAGCCACTCTCCGTGTTCCAAAAGCGTCAAGTATAGCCATGATTGAGGAAAATCACCACTCCTAGACGCTTTCCGTCGCTTTTTGATAGCGTTCAATCGGAAACCGGATCGCGGCGCAGCTTGACAGAGCTTCATGAGTTTCGAAACCGACACTGTGATAAACCACAATGGGCAACCCGAGACGGTGGTACGGAAGAACTGGCCGTTCGCGGTTCGGACGAAGCCGGCGTGCGAGCCGCCGGGATCATGACGCCGATCGAGGCGGCTACGTTGAATGGCCTCGACCCGGAGGCCTGGCTGCGCGAAGTGATCGCCCGGATCCACCACCATCCGGCGCGCCGGATCGATGAACTCCTGCCCTGGAACGCCCAGCCCGATGTCGCGACTTCCCCCTCGCCTGCGCACGCTTGACCGCCTGCTCCACGACCTACCTGATGACGGCGACCCGATGCTTCTCAGCGAGCTCGACGGCTATCTCGCCGGACTTCTCGTCTGCCCGGACCTCGTTATGCCGGGCGAATGGCTGCCAAAGGTCTGGAGCCGCTTTGACGATGAGGAAAGCCAGCCCGTGTTCGAGGACATGAACCATGTCCAAGCTACAATCGGGGCGGTCATGGAACACTATAACGCCCTCGCCAAAGCGTTCACCGGCCAAAGGCCGAGCTACGCGCCGGTTCTCGACGACGATCCGATCTCCAACGAGATCCTCTGGGAGATGTGGGCCGACGGCTTTGGCCGAGCAGTCGACCTGAGGCCGCAGTGCTGGATAGCCATCGCGAAGAGCGGCGACGAGAACGCCAAGGTCGCGCTGGCCGGACTTCTCTATCTCGTCACAATCGCTCGCGACGAAGGCACGATGTCCGAGGACGAGACCAACGCTTTCGACGAGACCGCGCCCGTTCTCATTCCACGCTGGGTTCTCGCCCTGAATGCTTGGCGCCTCGCCAACGCCACCGGCGCTCCCGCACCGTTGCCCACCTTCGGCAAAGTTGGCCGCAACGATCCATGCCCCTGCGGTTCCGGAAAGAAGTACAAGAAATGCTGCGGTATCAACTGACCAAACCGATCACCGGGATCACCTGACGGTAACCGAACATTTGAGCACATCAGCGAGAAGATGAGGAACTGGCGGGCTAACCGCCGACTCCACCATGGGGACTGGCCCAGCCGCCCTTCGTGGGGACCCGGCATTTCTTATTTCCCAGTATCCGATTATGCACTACAAAGGCGTGGTGCCATCCGGCTTGATCTTGCGAACTAACCGATGGCTGGGCCGTCGCTCCCCTCGGGGAGCGGCGGCCTTATTTAGTCCGCCCTGAATAATGGCTAAGCCGTTGAAGCGACGCACCCGGAAAGACGTTTGGACGTATGGGGTTTCGCCGTTTTTGGCTGGCTTGCTTGCAGGAACCAGACAAGCC
>NZ_JAZHLI010000017.1:0-83084 GCF_036549475.1 Aurantimonas sp. A2-1-M11
CTTGGTGTTACCGCTGCCGCGGCTCTCCGGCCGGGCTACGCCCGTCCTTCGAGCCGCGGCAGCGGCCATCATGCTTGTCGCAACCGGTCAGGATGGTTGTCGCGCAACAGGCGGTGGAGTGTTGCACTTCGCGCTGGAATTCAGCGAGCACGCTGGCGTATCGGCGTTTCGTCGAGCGAAGGCATGGCAAGACCGGGTGCATTCTCCAGCTGTTTCACATCGGGGGCAGTTGCTCGACCTGCCTCCACATTCCCGACTCGAGAGCTTCGTAGAGCTCCCGCGCATGTTGGATACGAGCAAATTTTCGCTCTTCCGGCTCCCCCGCGGGGGAGAACAGAAGCTCGGCGATCTCGTTGATCTTGAGGATCTCGATTGCATTCCGCGAATGCCTGTGCCTCGGGCTCATTTCCGCCAGGACGTGTGGCGCAAGCTTGGGCGGATCCGGGTCGATGCGCTTCGACGGCGTCTTCACCTTCTTGGTCACCATGCCCCGACCATATCTCAGCCCACCCCCTTTGCAATGTCGGTTTTTTTACTGTGCTTGGGGTTGATATTGAGTTTGGGAACCTACACCCCCACCCTTGGTAGGCGAAAGCGCAAAACGCCCGATAACGCCGGCTCTCGCGCCCTCGCGGGGCGGCCAGCAGGCGTGGCGGGAAGCGGAGGCTGTGAGGGCGGCAGGCTCCCTCCCGGACGGCCTTTGGACGAAAACCTCCTGTATCCGGAATGGGCCTTCGGCCGCGGGCGCTCCGCGCATTTCCGCTGCTCGAGCCCGCAGCTGTCCTGATCACCGACGCTCCGGCGCAATCGCCCGATGCGGCGGTGTCTTCGAATGCGAACATGTCCGCCCAAACGGCGTCTGTCGTCGATAGGCGAAAGGATGCTGCCGGTGAGGGCACCTACGGCCATATTGTGTCGCCGGGACCGCGCGCTCTCCCCTTTGTCTGCCCATCAGGTGGAGGGGAGAGCATCGCGATGGCGATTTCGGTCATCGCGGCGGTGGGACGGCTGTTGCGAACAGGGATACGGCGCAAGCGAGGGACCCTCGCTCGACCGAGCGGTGGGTGAACGTCCCTGAGAAGATTGTGGTATCCGATAATCGCGGTGAGGATAATTACGATGATCGTGGAAAGCAGGCCTGCCCTTCCATCTCCCAAACAACGCGGGTGTCGGAATTCCTCAAGCTGGAGCAGTTCGAGGCCGCGATATCCGTCCTATCGGGCCCGTCGCCTATTCTCGATAGAATAGCGACCCGCGAGGCCTCGCCGCATTTTCGTGTCGATCTGGCAGCCAGCGACTGTCCGGGCTCGTGGTGGTGATCGACGAATTCCCTATGTTACTCACAAGGGGGCAGGTTCTTCCTTCGATCATCCATCATCCAGCGTATCTGAGACGGCGCGCTTCGCGGGGGACCTTGAAGCGGTCGATCCATCCGATCACGCTCGAGGCGATCGTATGGGGTTCGTCCGGCCCGTGTCACGCCGGGGAGACGAAATCTTTGTTGATGTCTCGCCTGGTCCTGGAGAGTCATGATCAAGGCAATTGCAGTATAATCGGCCGTCATCGATATGTGGCGACAGGCAAGCGCGGTGACGACAGCGATACCGGGACCAGTCATGCGGCGACGGGCGATCCAATCGATCACGCGACACCCGACGCTTCCTGTCAAACCGGCCGGTTCGGCGCAGAGGGCTTGTATGGCTGCCAGCGTGCCGGCGGGCGCGGCTGGGGGGGCAGGGCGGCAGGCTTTCTGGCAGAAGCCGCTCTGGCCGAACGTCGGCCGGTATCGGAAACGAACGCTGTGACCGTTCGCCCCGACCTGACGTCAGTCGGCCGCAAAGAGCATCTCGATGTCGGCTTCAGTGATCGCTTCGGTCGGATGGCCGTCGTGGTCGAACAGGCTCTGCGCCAGGGCTCGCTTCTTCTCCTTCAGCACGTCCATCTTTTCCTCGATGGTACCGGCGGCGACGAGGCGGTGGACGAAGACGGGCTTGTTCTGGCCGATCCGGTGCGCGCGGTCGATCGCCTGTTCCTCGACGGCCGGATTCCACCACGGGTCGTAAAGGATTACCGTATCGGCGGCGGTGAGGTTGAGCCCGGTTCCCCCGGCTTTCAGGCTGACCAGGAAGACAGGGACGTCCCCGTCCTGGAAGGCGCGGACCGCGTCCTCGCGCCGGCGTGTGCGGCCGGTCAGTTGCGCGTAACCGATGCCGGCAGCCTCGAGCCGCGGGCGAATGAGGTCGAGCATCGAGGTGAACTGCGAAAATACCAGCACTTTGCGCCCTTCGGCGACGAGTTCCTTGGTGATCTCCATCAGCCGCTCGAGCTTGGCCGATGCTGCCCTCGTTCCAGCCTTCCCCGAGTGTTGGACGAGGCGTGGATCGCAGCAGGCCTGGCGTAGCTTCAGCAAGGCCTCGAGTACGACGATGCGGCTCCTCGCAAAGCCCTTCTCGGCGATAGCGTCGCGCACCCTGCCGTGCATCGACAGGCGAATGGCTTCGTAGAGATCGCCTTGCGGCCCGACGAGTTCGATGCGTTCGGTGATGATGGTCTTCGGCGGCAGGTCGCCGGCGACCTCCGCTTTGGTGCGGCGCAAAAGAAACGGCTTCACCCTCCTTGCCAGCGCCTTTGCCCGCGCCGCGTCGCCCTTCTTCTCGATGGGCGTGCGCCAGGACGCGGTGAAACTCCTGAAGTCCCCGAGAAAGCCTGGGGCGGCAAACCGGAACAGCGACCAGAGCTCGCCGAGATTGTTCTCCAGCGGCGTGCCTGTCAGGCAAAAGCGA
Source organism: Aurantimonas sp. A2-1-M11 (assembly GCF_036549475.1). Lineage (NCBI taxonomy): Bacteria > Pseudomonadati > Pseudomonadota > Alphaproteobacteria > Hyphomicrobiales > Aurantimonadaceae > Aurantimonas > Aurantimonas sp. A2-1-M11. Next base: position 2,784 of record NZ_JAZHLI010000017.1, read on the forward strand.
TGCGGCGCCTTCAGGGCGTGCACGATTCGGGTAGTCGCCGCCTTCGGATTCTTGATCGTCTGGGCCTCGTCCAGGACGATCATGTGCCAGTCCCGCGCGGCGAGGATGTCCTCGTCGCGCGCCAGGAGCGGGTATGTGGTCAGGACGATGTCGCTCGTCTCGATGTCGCCGACCAGGGTCCTGCGGCCGGGGCCGTGCAGGGTGAGCACACGAAGCTCCGGCGCGAAGGTCTCGGCCTCCCTGCGCCAGTTCGCCATAAGACTGGTAGGCGCGACGACCAGCGCCGGCGAAGAAAGCCTGCCGGCAGCCTTCTCGATCGCCACGAGCGCCAGGGCCTGCACGGTCTTGCCCAGCCCCATGTCGTCGGCCAGGACCCCGCCCATTCCCGCCGCGCGAAGGAAGGACAGCCAGGCGACGCCGCGCTGCTGATAGGGTCGGAGTTTGGCCGCGAACCAGGACGGGAGCTCTGCTTCAGGGATGCCGCCATGGTCGCGCAGAGCCGCGCCGAGCGCGCGGATGCGCTCACCGCCACGCCAGACGACGCCGGCTTCGGCCGTTGCGGATTCAAGCCGCGCCAGCGCCGCCGCGTCGACGGCTGAGAAGCGTAACCGTCGCGCCTTCGACCCATGGCCGAGGGCCGTGAACAGGTCGATCAGCTCGAGGACGATCGGAACCAGCCTGTCTGCCGGCAGCGCCACGATCCGGCCGTCCGGCAGCGGCAGGTATAGCGGACCATCCGCCTCGCCGCCGGCTTGCCGGAGGGCAGAGCCGAAGGCGTCGGAGGCGATCAGTTCGAGGAGAGGCCCCACTAGATCGAAGCGCGTTCCGTCGATCGTTACGCCGAGGTCGAACTCGAACCAATCGACGCCAGATCCTTCCCGGACTTCGGCGTCGAGCGGCCCGTCCGGCCTGACCAGATCGAAGGGAAAGCTCTCCTCGACGACGACCTCCCAGCCTTGCTTGGCAAGGTGCGGCAGTTCGTCGTACAGCACGTCGAGCCAGCCGATCTCCTCGTCCTCTGGCGCAAAATCGCAGGCCGCGCCGGCAGGTAGATGCTCGCGCCAGAGCGCCAGCGGTGCCAGACCGCTCGCCCGCAACTGGCGCACCGCCTGCCGCTCGGCATCGACCTGCCGGCGAATTTCGACCGGCTGCCGATCACGGATCCGGGTGAGAACCCGATCCTGGAGGGCTGCCGGAATTTCGACACCGTCGTAGCGGAATGCCAGGCGGGCCACCGTGACCTCCTCCGTGGCAGGAACGCCGAAGAAAGCGTAGCTCCGGACTCTGAAGTCCATCGGCAACTCGACGTTCATCAGCCGCAGGAGCGGCGTCGGCGGACCGGAAACGAGGATGGGCTCGGCCAGGGTGGGCGGCGCCGCAGCAGCGATCACGCCGCCACGCGCCTCGATGATTGCGGCCACTGCCGCACTCTCGGCGGCTGCGATGGCCGGCGCCTCCAGAAACGTATGCGCCTGACGAGCCGGCAGGCCGGTGTGGACTGGTCCCATCAGTCCGGCGGAGACGTCGACATAAAGCGGCGGAACGGATTTCAGGTAGTGCAGGTCTGGACCGCCTTCCTCTCCCGATGGCCTCGGCGACAGCTGCGGCCGAATACGGCCGTCGTCCGTGGCAATCCACGCGAAGCTGGCTTCGACGGGTGGACCGGCCGAAAGTGCAGGCCCGTCGATCGCGCGCCAACGCGCGCGTCCCGTGCCGAGGATTTCGGCGAGAATATCGGCTCCAGGCTCGCTCGCCAGGATTCTCGCACGATCAGAGACGAGAGTGCGCGGCACGGCGTTAATGGCGCGCAGAATGCGATGGTCCTTCGCACGGAGATACTTCGCCGGCCTGGCATTGAGATAAGTCTCGGGGCTGTAGGTGCTGGTGGAGTTTGAAAATCTGCCGTCCTTCAGGAGGCGCGTGGTGACCAGGCTCAACGTGACCGCCGGGACTGAACCATTGTGGACGGCACTCTCGGACAGAACGTAGATCAGGCGGTGGGCGATCTCGGGTGGATAATCGTCGCCGAGTTCCTCCCCTTCATCGCGCAGCCGGTCCAGCCAGAATGCCACCTCGGGCGACAGAGCGGCCGGGCGGGCCGGCGATGTCAGGACGCCACTTGCTGCCGCATGGCCACGCTCGCCAGGACTCGATCGATCTGGTCTGACGCCTACAGGCCCGTCGGAATGATCGGGAGGCTGACGCATCGCGGTCAGCAGCACGGCACCGACATGCTTGCAATTGTGGTCCATTGGGCAGGAGCAACGGCCGCTGATGAAGGTGCGCCCGCCGGGTCCCGCTTGCAGCGTGATCGTCTGGGCATAGACGCGTCTGCCCGACCCTTCGACCTCTCCCTCGATCCGGTTCGGGGCGATGTAGCTCGCGCTGCGAACACGCCCGTCCCGCCGATAATCGCGGCCCCGTTGCAGGGAAGCGGGGGCCATCGCCGCAGCGATATCTGTCTCGCAAAAGCTGATCGGATCGGTCGTCGCCACGTTGTCTGTCACCGTGTGGAACCTGGACGAAGCCGCAGAATCGAAGAGGATTCTTCAGCCATCCTTCGCAACGTTGCTAGCTGATTCTGGCCTGCTGCAACAAGCCGAGGAATTCGAAGAAAGAGGATCGTCCTCGGCCGGGGCGTCAGATTGCGCGACGAGCTGTTCTCGCTGCGGTCTTTTCAGGGCGGCCACCCACGACAGCCGCGGATGTGCAAGGAACGACAGGGGGCATCAGAGAAAGAGCGTCGTTGTTGTGCGAGGTGAGGGAAAACTGATCGAGGGCATCGACACAGGCGGGCCGGCAAATTTCTGTCGATCGGCATGGCCGATGCGACTACCGCAAGGGCCCCCTGATGGGGCCCGCGTCGGTGTCGTGTGTACCGTCACCGCCGGGTACCCCATCGCCACTGAACCGAAAGGCTGGGCTGTTCGGGCCGTCCTCCAGGCCGCCGGCGACGAAATCGCCGTCGTTTTTCGTACTCTCGGCCTCGAACACAGGCCCGGCGATATCCTGGGTGCACAAGTCATCCGCGGTCAAACGGGGGGAGGGGTCTTCTTCCCTTAGCGAGATCGGCGGGGCCGTATCGTGGGCCATGTCATTGGCCATCGCGATCGCCGCCTCCTGTCGCCATGCCGTCTCCAGTTCGGCCAGTGACAGGGCGGACTTCGGCGCGCGGTCCCAGACCGCGATGCGCTGGCGCGCGATGACCGCCGCAGGCTCGTGGATGATGTGCTGCGTTGCACGAAGAAGCGCTGTGCGACGTGCAGAGAAAGCAAGAACGATACGGGGATCGATGTCGTCCATGTGAAGGCGACCCTCCTCGTCCCGGTAAGCCGCGATTCCGCAATCCCTCAGACCGTCGTCCATGACCTTGCGCCACACCTGAGTGAGGTGGCTTACGGCGCGGTAGAGCCGGCCGCCATCGATCGCACCCCAGCTTCCGTCCTGCCGCCGCGCGAGGTTCATGACCAGAACCTGCGAGTGAAGATGCGGCGCGGGAAGCATGCGCCCGCTCGGCATCGGCGCCGGCCGCGCCGTAAGATGGAGGAAGCGTGCCGTGGCCGGCATCTCAACCGCCTCCAGCGTCAGCCCGCCGGGGCCCCGGCGTGCTGCCATGCCGATTCGCTGCACTTCAGCGATGATTGCGGTGACAGCGCGATCGTGAACAGTCTCGATCGCCGCCCGTTCCTTATCCGGACCGAGGGCCCATCGGGCAGACAGCGGCTTCTCGCAGTCGATCGTCAGATCGTAAGCCAGGCGCCTGCGACGAGTTGTCAGAGGCGCTTCCCCCGGCGGCCGTCCCGCCATCGCTGCCCGGAAATCCGCAGGCTTTACGCGCGTTCCGGGTCGCAGCCATTCGAGCCCACCGGCGCAGTCCCACTGCGCCCAGCGCGGACCGTCATAGGACCGTTCCGCAGCCAGTCGGTCGCTGAGATAGTAATCGGCCGCTGCGGCCCTTGCAGTTCTGACACTCATGAACGGCTCTCCTTCGAACTGGACGGTGAAGGAGAACAGGATCGCTCGGGCGTAACAACGCAGGGTAGAAAAACGGTGACTCACGATGCAACCCAAAAACTGAGTGCATAAGTGTTGTTGTGAAAGAAGGCGTTCGACCGATGCAACGTTGCAGAACGTTATGTAACGTTGTATGAGGTTGCCTAACGAATGGGGTGGAGGCGGGACATGACGGATGCGGAGTTGAAGCAGCGGTTGCGAGCCCTCGCCGCAGCTGCTTCTCATCCCTGGTCGCCGCGGTTCGGGCAGCTCCTGCCCGATCATCTTGAACCCTTCGATGAACTCGCCCGACGCAAAGTGCCGTGGCGGACGATCGCCCGGATTTGCGCCGAGCACGGTATTGTCTCTGCGACGGGGACAGCTCCCGATCCCAGGGTGCTTGCCGCGCAAGTGTCGCGAGCCCGTGCCCCCCGGCGCCGCGCTGAGGTCTCTTCCACTCGATCGACACCATTGGCAGGCGCTCCGGCATCCGCGCCGGAGCGCCTGGCCACCATAGAGCGGAAGGTTTCTGCTGATCCCGTCCTCTCAGCGCCCCCGAGCGGACAGAGCCGTTCGAACCTGCCGACGATGCAAACTACAGTTCGGTGTTGGCGCGCCTGGCTCGCCTGGGTCAGGAAAGCTGATGCCCACCCCGGGTACATCGCGGCCGGGAGCCGCCTTCGATGAACCGATGCCGGCCGAGTTCGCGGCCGAGGTCCGCCAGCAGGCAAGGCTCGTGCTCGCCGCAGCCCAAAGTCTTCATGGCCCGATCCAGCGCTCCCCGATCAATGCCGGTCGGATATGGGCAGCGTTGGGAACCTGGGCTGCGGACGCCCGGCTGCAGGAAATTGCTCCCACACACAAGCGTCTTCTGACGGAACTGCAGGCCCTGCGCGTCCTTGCGAAGGAGGGGCGATGGCCCGCGAACGAAGTCTCCTTTGCCGTCGACCAGCTTTCTTTCGCATGCGCGGACGCATTGCTGGGATGCTATCCCGTGCCGACCGAGCGTCTGATCAGATATGCCGGTCCCACAGACGACGTGGCAGGATACGGGGGGCTCGATCTCACATACGAAGTGGCAGGATACGATTGGCTGGATCCCCGGTCCGGTTCAAAGCCCGCGGGTGCTGAAGAAATCGACGTCGAGCTCCGTCGGCTCGAGCGCGCCACACATCTGTTGGGTATCGTGCCGCTGCCCGATTTGCACCAGGCCGGTATTGCACTTTTCAGCATGCGCAGGGGCGATCGACATTGGGTCATGCCAGATCTCGCAAGCTTAATTCTTGCAACCCGGCGCCACTGGCCAGGCGACGATCTGGTGACCTTTCTCGATCTTGTCGTAAAACAAGTGTCGCTGCTCCTGGGGCCTGATCCTTCACTCAGCGGCAGCAGTCGCGTCGGGCGCCGCATTCAGCCGCCGCCAGCATGGCATCTGCGCCGCGTCCTTTTTGAAGAGCTATGGCCCGATTTTCGGATCAGGCCGATGCGTGCGGCAGAAAGCGCGCTCGTCACTGCTGCTGATCTCTGTGCAGGTGCGTTTTCGCAATTACGTGGCGGTGACGCTCTTCATGCATATAACCGCGGTAAGGATGTCATCTCGGACCGGCCCCAGGGAGATCTGTTGACGCTCTGTCATCAAAACCGGGTCGCGGAAATGGTCGACGACCTGCTGCTGGAGCGCGACTGCGAAAAGCGATCAAAACGGATACTCGGCAAAGTGGGATTCTGGCGAGCGGAGCTTGCGCTTCGCGTCGATGCCGGCGTCTACACCGTCAAAAATGCCAAAATTTCGCGTTGGCCGGCGCGCGGAACGCTTCCAAAACTCGGGATCGATCCCGCGCGCAGAACCGATCCTGATCATCTGCTCGACGAAGTCGAACGGTCATTGGCGGCGTGGGACGATCACGAAGGGATTCTGCCCATACGAGACTACGACGCGGCCGAAGCGGAATAATCTGCAATCATAGATAGAGGAATAAACATCTCAGGTTGTTACCGGCAGCCTTGGCGTTGTTCTGGCATCTTTTTCTGAGGCGATTCGCGCCCGGAGATCACGTTCATGACCAAAGCTGTCGAGCACGCTGCAAAAGCAGTTGTGTTTCTATTCATCATTGTTCTCAGCCCAAAGGGGGGAGTCGGCAAAAGCCTGATCTCCAGCCTTCTCGCTGACTTCCTCGTCGGGCGCGGACGCGTGCCGCGCGTCGTCTCGATCGATGCCCGGCACCCGACCCGCCGGTTCCTCGAAAGCCTCGCCGTTCCCGTCTCTTTCGCGGATTTGCCGAGCGGAGCAGAACTGGCCGCTGATCCGCACGCGGTCATGCGAGCGTTTGCCCCCGTACAAGCAGCGCTTTCAGCTGCCACCGGAAAAGCGGATATCATCATCGATATCGGCAGTCCGGGTGCAAAGCCGGCGCTCGAATACATCTTCCGCTCGAATCTTGCAAAGCGTCTGCACGAGTCTGGGTATCAGCCGGTGGTACTTGTGCCTTCGACCGCTCAGTCCGAGTCACTGGCACTCGCTGGCGACACGCTTCATTTCGTGCGGGACACTTTCGGGACCGACTTATGCGCCGTCGCCGTCGAAAACCAGCGCGATGGAGCGCTGAAACGGGCTGATGACGATGCGATGAAGCGTTTTCTGGCCGCTTCGAACGCGCGACTGCAGATGCCGGTTTTGCCCTCACACTGGAAGGCGCTTGACGCTGCGGACATTTTACCGCGCGAGTTGTTGTCGATGTCTGTCGATGATATCGGCCGCTTGCTGGGCGAAAACGAGGACATGGTCTATGTGATCAGAGCAGAGCTGGGAGAATGGATGCGTCAGATGGAAAGAGGGTTCTCGACGGTGCTCCCCGGTCTGGACCCCCTCGCGCTGTGAGCCGGAACGACCTGGCCCGGACAGATTTTGCGCTCCGGCGATTGCGGCGCAAACTGATCCGGCGGCTCACAGCGACTGACGCCGCCGGGATGGATTCAGGCGACGAGGCCGTGCTGCTTCGTCATCTGAACGACGCTGATGATGTTGCGTTCGCGGGCTTCAGACTAACAGCGATGCGCCGTATCAGACGTGAACCGCGGTGGCTGCAAGCGTGGCTGGTACGACTCCTCGATCGCATCCACATCAACTAAACGCATGAAGCCGGCGACGTCGCCGCCGCCGGTTTCACGTTACCAGTATATCTGGCGTGTCCACCCCACCATCCACCATCATTGGCGCGGCAGACTGCTCGCAGGAGTGGGCTTTGGTTCGAGCGCTACAAAGAGCTCGCCGTCCTCTACTCGGTCTCGGACGGATCATCCGGGCCCGCGACTGCGGCGCGACAATCAGGGTGAGAACACGTACCAACTGGACTGTCAGGCGCGCCCTGATGCATGATCCGGGCTTCTGTAACGGGCACTCATGTGTCAACCCTCATCCTTTATTCCGGTGCCTGCTCCACGACGCTTGTGCCATAAAGCGTCACCTTCAAGCCGGTCTCCCTCATGCGGCCTGCACCGACGGGAGCGGGTTGGCTGGCGCTGGCGACGCCCACGCATCGTAGCGGCGGCAGCGCCAGCCATCCCGCTTTCAGTTGCTTCGGTCCAGACCCGCCAGGGTCTTGCTTCTGTCCGCAGTCGGCGTGAAAGCCGCTGCCTGATGGGATCTGATGAGGATCGGTCGGTCAATCTAGTGATGCGCAGTCACCGAAGCGCTGCTCCCGGATAAGCGACCTGACCGGTCCATCGTCCCGGCGGGGGGGCCTCGCACGGAAAGGCCTGTTCCGGGCCTCTCCGAACCTGTTGAAAACCCTGCTCTCTCCTCCTCAGGCTGCGGCCGCTTCGGTACGCCCGGTTAACGAGAAATGCTGGCCCGTCTTGAGCATCTGATGGAGAACCACGGCGAGCGTGCGCGCGAGCGCGACCTTCGCCTTCTTCATGCCCGCGCGCTTCGCGACCGCGAGCGCCCAGCTCTTCAGCGCCGAGCCCTTGACGGATCGCGTCAGGATCACGTTGGCCGCCTCGTAGAGCGCCACGCGCACCCCATGATCTCCGACCTTGGAGATCCGGCCGGTGATATCCGTCTCGCCAGACTGGTGCTTCTTGGGCGTCAGCCCGAAATGGGCGCCTACCATCCTGGAGGATCCGAAGCGTCCGGGATCGTCGATCGCCGCCGCGAAGGTGAGCGCCGTGAAGGCGCCGACCCCGGGGGTGGACATCAGGATGCGCACCTGATGGTTCCGGCGCGACTGGGCCAGCAGGCGGCTCTCGATGGCTTTAAATTTCGTCACCAGCGCCGTCCTGGCCGTCAGCATTCCGCTGGCGATCGCGGTCAGGACCGTGTGGCCGTCGACCAGATCGCGAACCTGCCGCGCGACATTGCACCTGACACCTCGTATTGCCTCATCCGAGGATGCTCCTGAGTGATCAGGTGGTTGCCTCAGCAAAATGCTCCTGAGTATGCTCGTCCTCGCTGGACTCGAGGCTCGGCGGCAATGGCCGGATTTAGCGCCAGCACCGCCTCCCGGTTGGAGAAAGACTCGCGTCTTCCCTCCCACAAGAAGGGCGATCGCCGCCATGGTGGCGGCAAGCCGGATCCTTTCGAGGACATATGGGACAGCGACATCGTCACGAAGCTGGAGAATGCGCCGGGCCTGAGGCCGGTGACCATCCTCAATGACCTTTGTCTGCGATATCCCGATAAGGATCTGATGTCGGCGCGCCGAAGCGGTTCCCCACGTCAATGTTGTTCTCCCCACCGCCGCGACCTATGATCACCTGTTGACGCAGGGAGCGGCATGATGAGCAACATGACCGTCGACACCGCCAAGCTGCCGCTCATGCTGACGACCTTGCGGCTTCCCACCTTCGCCCGCCTGTGGCCTGAGTTTGCCCAATGTGCTGACCGCGAGGGCTGGCCCGCCGAGCGGCTTCTGCCCGCTTTGGCCGAACTGGAAATTGCCGAGCGGGCTCAGCGGCGCATCCAGCGCCATCTCGCCGAAGCGCGTCTTCCCGCCGGTAAAACCCTCGACAGCTTCGACTTCGGCGCCGTTCCCATGCTCAGCAAGGCTCACATCATGGCTTTGGCCTCGGGCGACGCCTGGCTCGCAAAGGGCGGCACCATCCTTTGCTTCGGCCCGCCCGGTTCCGGAAAGTCACATCTGGGGGCAGCCCTGGGCCACGCTCTGGTGGGAAACGGTTTCCGGGTTCTCTTCACCCGCACGACCGATCTCGTTCAAAGGCTCCAGACAGGACGTCAGGAACTCGCCTTGACCGCGGCAATCGAGAAGCTCGACAAATTCGACCTGCTGATCCTCGACGATCTGTCGTACGTTCACAAAAGCCAGGCCGAAAACCAGTGTCCTGTTCGAACTCATCGCCGCCGGATACGAGCGGCGATCGCTCATGATCACTGCCAATCAGCCATTTGGCGAATGGGATTCGGACTTTCCGGACAAGGCGATGACGATTGCTGCGATAGACCGTCTCGTCCACCACGCCGCCATCTTCGAAATGAACGTCGAAAGCTTCCGCCGCCGCACCGCTCTCGATCAACGCCAGTCAGCGACATCGAATATCGCAACCGGAGACACCGCGGATCTGAACCAGGCCAGAAGCGATGTCGCCAACGACATCGATCAGCGACATCGCTCTTGAAAACAAAAAAAGAATTATTCAGACATAACTCGTCGTAGTCGAACTCGTCATTTTCGATGTCGCTGACACCCTCATCTGCAATGTCGTGCTAAAAATTATCCAATTTCGCTGAAATATTGTAATGTGAATTGTCTTTTCTCTCTTTCAATGTAAATGACAGCGCCTGTTCTAATCGCTCGATTCGGTCTTTCAATTCGTCATTTTCCTGTTCGACGATTGCTATTCGAAGTCGGTTCTCGATTACGGTCATTGCATCAACCGTCTGCGTTATATCGTCATATGATATTTTATCAATCATCGTATAACCTTATGGTTTCATGCTGCTAGAGCGTCGGGCGATTAATCTGCAACGCAGCCTGCAGCTTTGAAGTAATTCCAGCATTCGTCGGATGTGAAGAGGGCGCAGATATCGCCGACAGCGCGCCAGAGATCATCCAAGGTTCGGGCGGCCGCCTTTCGAAGCAGCGTCTTCAGCTTTGAGAAGGCCATTTCTATCGGATTGAGGTCGGGGGAGTATTTCGGCAGGAACAAGAGCCAGGCGCCCCGCTCGGCGATGGCCTGCGCGGCTCTTGGGCTCTTGTGTACGTTCAGGTTGTCCAGAATGACGACATCGCCGGGTTCGAGACATGGCGCCAGTTGCGTGCGCACGTAGACGTCGAAAGCCGCGCCGTCCATGGCGCCCTCGATGATCCAGGGGGCGACAAGTTCATGGCATCTGAGGCCGGCCACGAAGGTCTGGGTCCGCCATTTGCCGAACGGCGCCTCCGCCCGCAAACGCTCGCCGCAGGGGCTGCGTCCCCTGAGCGGCGTCATGTTGGTCTTCACACTGGTTTCGTCGATGAAGACCAGCCGAGCTGGTTGGCGGCGCATGAAGGGCTGACGCAGGTCTTGCCACTCACGCCGCGTCGCTTTTACGTCCAGGCGTTCTTTCTCCGATGCCAGCAGCGTTTTTTTTATAGGTGAATCCTTCCTGCCGTAGGAGCTTGGAAAGGTTCGATGGATCGGCCGTCACGCCATGCCGCTCTTCCAGCCATGCGGCAAGATCCGGCATGGTGATGTCGGGCTTGGCCTTCACCTTGTCAAAGATGGCACACCGATGCGGCCCGAGCTTGCCAGACCCCGCGGGACGGCCCTGCTTGGCCGGCTCCACGGAACCCGTGCGAGCGTAGCGGGCCTGTATCCTCACTGCCGTCGAGGGCGCAACCTCAAGCCGCGCCGCCGCCGCACGCCGCGTCTCGCCAGCCGCAACACCACGAACTATCCGAAGCCGCAAGTCCGATGAAACCGATCTTCCCATGGTGCGTATCCTCCCGCACACAAGGAATCAGAATACGTCTCCAAGCGGAACCATCCGATTCACACTTCTTACCGGACGCTCTAAACAACAAATCGGGCGTGAAGAAGGAACGCGATCGCAACGCACCGACATATATTTCATGTCGACTCTCGAAAGATTAGCGAGTTGTCCTTGGACGGCAATACCCAAGTTTGGTCATCCACTAGCAAATGAGCCTTTCAAGACCTTCGGGAACGGGATATCACGTGGTTGTCTTGGGCAACCTGAAGAACCGGTGGCGTTTTAAGGCTACGGAGATTTTGTTGTGCAACATCTGGTCGTGCGGCTGTATGTAAAGCGTTGTCGGCGCGAGCTTTGTAACCTTGGACGGGCGCCAGGTGCGGGAGCGCTCGCCATCGGCGGCGGGCACCAGACCTGATACACCCACCAGCCCACGAATACCGGCAAGTTCGTCGTCGCGATCGACATTGCAATCTCGGCGACTTCAACGCAACGGCTACCCGCGTCTTCGACGAGATGCCCGCTGTCACCCCGCTGCCGGGCTACCCGCCTGTCCTGTGACGGGCGACGGACCCGAAGCCGCCCGCACGAGACGCCTCACCGAAGGCATCGCCCTGTCCCTCTGCTCTCCGCGCCGAGCTTGCCAGCATTGCCGGAGAACTGGATATCATGCCGCCATAACAGCTGCTGATCCGGGACGGCCTTGTTTCCGCTGTCTGTCATCAACTTCTGAATCTACAGGGTCGGCCGAAACGAACCGGCGGTCCACGTCCGCTCGCCCCTATTCGGGCGACCCGGCATTCCTTGTTGCCGCGACGCAAGGCCCGTGACGATACCGATCTCCTCCGTCGCCCGTCGCCCGTCGCCGGCTCGTAGTCGAACGTGCCGCCGGCCACGGCGCCCGTCGCCAGGATGCCGGAATTGAGCGGCCCGCACGCTCCAGCGTATCGTCGGGGTATCAGTCGCAACGGGTCTTGATTGACGCGCCATCCGTGCGCCGCGCTCGGTGATCTGCGCGACCGCATCGCACGGACATCGTCCGTGACATGGCCTGCCCCGACGAGGGCCTCATTGTCTTGAAATCAGGGAGGAAGTTGTCTGCGCATCTGACGGCTATCTAAACCAGATGGCGAGGAATGGCCAGGTTCCACGCCTTATCCCTGACGAGGTCATCCGCTTCCCACGCGCGCAAGCGAGCCACAATCTGGAAATCACCGGCGTTGCAGGCAAGACGTGTCTCCGTGACCGTTCTCACCGACCATCCGTCTCGGCGCATCTCGTGTGTCCATACCACCTCTCCCGTCGCCGATGTCGGATCGTATGGCAGGACTGAATACCGTTCCTCCCCCTCGGCCGAGTGGAAGAAGCCATGCTCATCGATATGAGCGCCGCCTTCATGGTTGCGAATTTCGACGGTCACGCGATCCGTGTCGCGATCCTCGCGCACGTCCCATTCGGAGCGTGGCGGCTCCTCGAACCTCAATGAAAGCGGCGCGGCGGCGCGTGGCGGCGCGAAGTCGGGTACTGCCTCGTCCGTCACGCTGCGGATCGGCAAGACCAGACGTGACCTGGCTGGACGGACACCGATGAAGACGGGCTCCGGAGCAGGCCATGCGATGGGGAAATAGCTCGTTGACAACGCCAGCCGGATCCGGTGCCCCGCCCGGAAGGTCTGGGAGACATGCTTGAAGGGCACCTCGACCGTATAGACACGCCCGGGCTCCAGCGCTGCGGGGTGTTCGTGGCTGTCGCGATGGGTGAGATTCAGCAAGCCGTAGCTGACACGCGTCCCGGCGCCGTCCGGCGCCACGTCGACGAGCCGTACGGCGACCTGTGCGACGGGACGGTCCACACTGAGTGTCAGGGTCAGGGCAGCGGCGCCCGCGATCTCTATGTCGTCCATCAGCGGCTCGGTCTCGAACACCAGGCTGCCCGCGTCATCGCGCCGCTGATCCGAAGGCTGGTCGCCTGCATGGGCATAGGAACACCATTTGCCGCCCTGCACGCCGACCCAGAGCGGCGATGTCATGTCCAGCACTGCGTCCTGTGAAACCTGCGGCTCACTTTCGGCGGCAAGGCGTCCGTCAGATCCCAGCAAAAAAGCGGTTGGCACCACGTTCGGCGAGGGCCAGGAGGGCTCCGTGATCCAGCGGCCCTCGCGCTCGGCGTAGTGGGTCTTCGGTGGGGCGTGGTCCTGCATGAACAGCCGCAGGGGCGGCTCATCCATGATGCCGGCATCCTCTCCCTTCAGCCAGTGATCCCACCATCGCGTTTCTTCGCTCAGCCAATCTATTGCCGGCCCCGGCTCGCCGAGATGCGGGTATCTGTGCGCCCATGGCCCAATCAGTCCCTTGACGGGACTCGTGAGGTTTTCGACCAGGCGGAAAACCGAATTGCAATAGCCGTCGGCCCATCCGCTCACTGCATAGACCGGAACCTCGATATCAGCGAAGCTCTCGCACACGGAGCCGTGCTTCCAGAATTCGTCGCGCGTCTGGTGTTCGAGCCAGTTCTTGAGCCAGAGCCCCGAGCCGTCGAGGCGTTCTTCCCACATCTGCCGCCAGCGGTCTCCGACATGCTTCGGATCGGGCGGAAGCGTGTTGATCCCAAACATGACCGATGCCCACGAGAGTTGGTCGATCAGCAAGGTGCCGCCCATATAGTGGACGTCGTCAGCATAACGGTCGTCAGTCGAGCAGATCGTCACCACGGCCTTGAGCGCTGGCGGACGCAGGGCTGCCAGTTGCAGTCCGTTGAAGCCGCCCCACGAGATGCCGACGATCCCGACACCCCCGTCGCACCATTCCTGATCTGCAATCCAGGCAATGACTTCGCAGCCGTCCTGCAGCTCGATTCGGGTGTACTCGTCCTCCATCACCCCTTCGGATTCGCCGGTTCCGCGCAGGTCGACCCGGACATAGCTGTAGCCCTGAGCGGCCAGCCATGGCGCCCGTGCGTGGTCCCGCTCCAGCGTCTTGTCGTTCTTCCGGTATGGAATGTACTCGAGGATTGCCGGAACCGGCTGAGACCCGGATTCCTCCGGCAACCAGATGCGCGCGGCCAGTCGTGTGCCATCTGACATCGGAATCTCGATATGCTCGATCTCCCGCACGGCGCGTGGCAAATGCCTGTCGATTTCCATGGATCACTCAGTTTTCAATAAGATGTGCCGCGGCGGGCTGTCGGGCGCGGTTCCCGCACCAATGAGGCGCTATTCCACGATGTCGGAAAATTCGTAATTGAGCTTCTTCATCACCTGCTCGTAGTTCCACAAGAGCTTGGACTGGTTGTTGGCGCCCATCCAGACCGATGCCACTGCGTAACTGTAGGCATCCTGCTCCGGCAGCTCCGACAACAACATGTTCCTGGCGACATAGGATGTGATGCGGGTACCCTCGACCTGTTCCGCCGCCACTTCGAGTTCCGCGCGGGACGGTACACGGCTAACCGTCGCGTCGTTGAAGAAGACCCGGTAGAAGAATTCGGCCGCGATGTTCTTTCGCCCTTTGCGGAAGAGCATGCCCGGCTCGCGTCCGAGGCCGAGATCGATCGTTACCTGCTGATGGCTGACCCCGTCGACCATCTCGAAGAGATCGCAATGGGATTGGGCAATGCGGGTATTGATCTCCAGAATCCAGATCTTGTTCTGCACCTCGTCCCAGTAATACTCAATATTGAAGCCCGCATTGTCGTAGCCGATGTGCTTCATGAGCTTGCGGGTTATCTCCCACATCTGATCCTGCACGCGGCGCGGCAGGGTCGAGGGATACAGGTAGTAGAAGAAGCTCAACACCTGCGGGTAGCGGATGGAGTCCACCGTGCCGTATGGCACCACCTCGCCGTCATACACATAGCCCTCGACGGTGCACTGGCGCCCGCCGATGACCTGCTCGGCCATGCAGTAATGGCCTTCCACCGCCCTGATCTCGTCCGGCAGGTCCGCCTTTTCCAGCACGTAGTTGAAAGGCTCGGAAATCTGGCCGATCTCGGCACGCAGCTTTTCGGTCGCGTAGTCGAAATCCTCCGGACTGTCGATGCGAAAGCCCAGCCGCGATCCTGACGACTTGATCGGCTTCACGAAGAACGGAAAACGCAGATCGGCCTCGCCGATCTTCGACAGCGCCTTGTCGTCGAACGGATCGAATGCGGTGAATTTCGGGGTGTGCTCGGGAATGACCTCGGCCATGACCTTGCGCGACCAGAACTTGTGCTCGCACTTCAGCAGGCTTTCGAGCGACGCGTTGCGCGTGCCGTATTTCTTGCACAGGAGCGGCAGCATGGTTGATACGGGAAAATCGATGTAGCCGACGATGGCATCGATCGAACCATCGAAGGCATCGAGTGTGTCCTCCGCCTCCTTCAGCAAGGCAGGGATGTCGAACTCCTGGGTTTCGGAGACCTGGGCCGGGGTCAGCAGCCCGTGGAACGTCACGTCCTTCACACCTCGCAACCGCTTCAGGCGATCCTTGTTCAGCTCGTTCAGTCCAACGACAAAAACGTTCTTGGTCATCTGGCGCCTTCCCCTTCATGGCACAATGCCGCAAGCGACCGCTTCGTTCGATCGCTGGCACATGGTTCGCTTCAGAACGCCTACGTCCTGGCGAGGTCGGCTTGGGTCGGAAAGCTGCGTCCCTTGAGGCGTTCGGTCGTGCCCTCGATGTCGTCGACGAGAAGAAGCAGGAAGTCACCGGCCTGCGCCGCGCTGATCGCCTTCGCCACGGCCTCCTGTTCGCTCAGGATCGTCTCGACATGAGCCGGCGTTCCGGCGCCCGCGGCGCCATCGTGGATCAGTTTTGCCGTCTCGCCAGTCTGTCTCCCGCGGGCATCGGTTTCATAGACGTAGATCTGATCGCACATGCGGGCGAGTTGTGCGCCCAGCGCCGCAAGGTCTTCGTCCCGGCGATTTCCCGGGGCGGTGGCGACACCGATCTTGCGCTGCGTTGCCAGTCCATTGACGAGCGGTTCGAGTGCCTGAAGCGCGGGGACGTTGTGGCCGTAGTCGATCAGACACTTCACCCCGTCCGCCTCGAAATAGTTCGTACGGCCCGGCATCTGTGCCGGCGTCGGGTGGAAGGTCAGCAGTCCGGCGCGGATATCATCAATTTCGATCCCGTGCGCAATGGCGGCGCCTGCCGCGGCCATCGCATTCTGAACGTTGAACGGCGCATGGCCCTCGAAGGCGATCGGAACGTCGTTGACCTCGACGATCTCGACCGTGACCTTGCCGCGCAACAGCACGATCTTCCCGTTCTTCACGGTCAGCACCATGCCCAGATTGCCGAGATGCTCGCTCAAGGCGGGATTGTCGGGATTCATCGTGAAGTAGATGATCTCGCCACGCGCCCAGTAAGTGCCGTGCTCCATGACCATCGGATCGTCGGCATTGAGGACGCAGTAGCCGCCATCCTGTTTGACCGCGTCGACGACGACGGTCTTGCAGCGCGCCAGTTCCTCGAGCGTGTGGATCTCGCGCTCACCCAGATGGTCCGAGGCGATGTTCAGCAGGACACCGACGTCGCATTCGTCGAAGCCGAGGCCACGGCGCATGATGCCGCCGCGCGCGACTTCGAGCACGGCATGCTGAACAGTCGGCTCGCGCAGCACCGCCAGTGCTGCGGCGGGCCCGGAATAGTCGCCGCGCAGAATCACGTTGTTGTCGATCTCGACCGTCCCGGTGCAGCCCATGCCGACCGAGTGGCCCGCCTGCCGCAGGATATGCGTGGTCAGACGCGTCGTCGTTGTCTTCCCGTTGGTTCCGGTGATCGCCGTGATCGGAATGCGGCCGTTGTCGGTCGGATCGGGGAAGAGCATGTCGACCACACACTGCCCCACCGGACGGGGCGTGCCGTGAGTGGGCGCCATGTGCATGCGAAAGCCAGGGCCGGCATTGACTTCGACCACGCCTGCCGATTGCTTATCCAGCGGCACCGACAGGGTCTCTGCCAGAAGGTCGATGCCGATGATGTCGAGCCCGACGAGCCGGCCGATCCGCTCCATGGCGAACTTCACCTCCGGGTGCACCTCGTCGGTCAGGTCGGTTGCGGTGCCGCCGGTGGAGATGTTGGCCGTCGACTTCAGTAACGCGATTTCCCCCTGAGGCAGCACGGTGTCGAGCCTGTGACCGGCCTGCTCCAGCATCCGGTGGGTCTGGACGTCGACGTCGATCTGGGTCAGCAGGTTCTCGTGTCCGACGCCACGGCGCGGGTCCGAGTTCTCGATGTCGATCAACTGCTGGATCGTGTTCTTGCCATCACCGGTCACATGGGCTGGCCGCCGCCGCGCCGCGGCAACCAGCTTGCCGCCGATCACCAGCATCCGATGGTCTTCGCCCTTGATGTAGCTTTCCACGATCACTGCGCCCGACGAGTCGCGCACACGGGCGAGGGCCGCCTCGAAGCCGGCCTTGAGGTCTTCCGCATTGGCGATGTCGGTGGTCACGCCACGACCGTGATTGCCGGAGAGCGGCTTGGTCACGACGGGCCACCCGATCCAGTCGGCGGCCTCCTGCGCATCCTCCACCGAATAGCAGACCTGCCCACGCGGGACAGGTACGCCTGCATCGCTCAGGATCTGCTTCGTCCATTCCTTGTCATCGGCGATCGAGTGTCCGATGATGGCCGACGCATCCGTCACGGTCGCCTGAAAGCGGCGCTGCTTCACGCCGTGGCCCAGCTGGGTGTAGCTCGTGCCTTCGGTCAGGTTGTTGGCCGGAATGTTGCGCGCCCTCGCGGCGTCGACGATCGATCCCGTCGACGGGCCAAGCGCATGTGCGTCGCGAACCTCTTTCAGTTTGCTGAGGATTCCTGCGAGGTCCACGTCCTTGTTGTCGTAAAGGTTGCGGACGATCCTGACTGCTGCCTCGCCTGCGGCAAGACCCGTCGCCTCGTCGCGATAGCGATAGACAACATTGTAGATTCCCTTTTCGTAGCTATCGACGGTTTTGCCGTAGCCCACCGAAAAGCCGACAAGGTTCTGCAGCTCGATCGCAAGATGCTCGACCATATGGCCGGCGAAGGTGCCGTTCCGCACGCGCTGGAGAAAGCCGCCAGGCTCCCCCACGGAGCAACGATGTTCGTGGATGGATGGAATCAGCGTCTCAAGGCGTTCGGCGATGCCAGGAACCTTGTCGCTTGGCTTCCGCTCGAGATCCTCGATGTCCAGCCGCATGTAGATCGCACGATAGCGGCTGTAGTAATTCGGGCCCCTGAGGGCCCGCTGTTCAAGTATCTGCAATTAACAACTCCGGGCTTTCGGCCCTGAGGTCGTCAGGGGTCAGGACCCGCCGATCGGAAAGAGAGTAACCATAGCCATCGACCAGCGCATGCATGATGACGTTCTGGACGCTTACCGCCTCACCGTCATTTAAATCAAAGACATTGGACCCGGTTATCCGCGAACTGTCAACCAAGACCACGTGACCCGGCCCGAAAGCGCGGAGCCTGTCGCCCTGGAACAGCACGGCGGCATCCTCACCCAGACCGACCCCGACATATTCGGGATTCGTGGTGCCGACTTCCATGAGCCGGGAAAACCGACCGCGCTCAAGAAAATGCGTGTCGATGATGACACCTTCGACAAAACCGAAGCCGGCGCTCATCTTGACCGCACCCTTGCGCAGTGAATCGTCGGCCGGTCCGCCGTAGATCATGGTCGCCGCCTGGCAGGCGGCGCCGGCGCTCGTGCCCGCGACGACGGCACCGTCCATGCGGCGCTGGCGAATTTCGCGGAGTGCGAGCGAGCCGCCGAATATGCTCGTCAGCCGCATCTGGTCGCCGCCCGAAATGAAAATCACGTCGCTGCGGCGGATCATCTCGATGAACGCCGGATCCTGCGCATCCTCCCGCTCCCGCACCCGAACATCGAGCACCTCGGATGCACCGATCGCAAGAAAAACGTCGTGGTAGGCGGCGAACACATCGTCGGGAATGCTGCTTGCGGTTGTGATCACGCCGATGACGGGCGATCTTGCCGCCGAAAGCGAAATGACCTCCCGGAGGATGTCCGCACGCGACGATTTATCCTCGGCGCCGCCAATAGCTACGAGGGCTCCAGGCGGCGTGGCTATTCCAGGCATTTGAACTCGATTTCCCTGATCACGTAAAAGTCTCTATGCTGGCGCATTCGCACCATCTGCAGAAGCTGCGAAACCCGTCTTGCGTTCGTTTTGCCGCCGATTGCCGGGATTGCCAAAAATTATCGTCCTATTGCGGCGCAGTATGCGGTGCGGCAAGAACTAGCCGCTATTTGACGGGATCTCCATGACAAACTGTTTTTCGCTGGCGATCCATGGCGGCGCCGGCGTTCCTCCACATGCGCAGATGACTGCCGACCGCGAGGGCGAGTGCAATCGCGCGCTCGAACGCGTCCTGGCGATGGCCGAAGCGATTCTGCGCGGCGGCGGCGCCGCGCTCGACGCCGTGACGGAGGCGGTCTGCGCGCTCGAGGACGAACCGCTGTTCAATGCTGGTCGAGGCGCTGTCTTCACGGTTGCCGGTACCCATGAAATGGATGCGGCGATCATGGATGGTCGCGGCTGCAGGGCCGGCGCCGTCGCCGGCATCTGCGGGCCGCGCAACCCTGTGCGTCTCGCACGGAGCGTGATGGAGCATACCGACTGTGTGCTGATGATCGGCGATGGCGCGCATGCGCTGGGTCGAGACACCGGCATCGTTTTCGAAGAGTCCGACTATTTCTTCACGCAGGAACGATGGGATGCGCTGCAGGAAACGCTCCGCCTCCGGACATCGGGGGTTCGCGACGAGGACCAGTCCCGGCGCCACGGAACCGTGGGGGCAGTGGCGCTTGATCGAAACGGAAATCTGGCGGCTGCGACATCGACCGGCGGGATGACCGGCAAGCGCAAGGGCCGGGTCGGGGACAGCCCCATCATCGGTGCCGGAACATTCGCCAGCAATGAGAGCTGTGCGGTCTCTGCCACCGGGGATGGCGAAATCTTCCTGCGCCTTTCCGTCGCCCACGAGATCGATGCCCGGCTGCGATTGTGCGGTGAAGCGCTCGATACGGCGGCAAAGCGTGTCGTGCTGTCGGATCTGGCAGCCCTCGGTGGCTCCGGCGGGCTTATTGCGGTGAGCCGGACGGGTGACGTTTCCCTGCCGTTCAATTCCGATGGCATGTATCGCGGCTGGAGCATCGAGAACGGCTCCCGAGGCACCGGCGTCTACTGAGCGCGACTCACCTGACGATCTGATCGAAGAGGCAATCAACTCGGCGGATTACGATAGCCCGGCCTTGGCTCGCCGGCCACCAGGGTTGGGCTAGGCCCTCATTGGAATTGCCCCGCGGAAATGGTGAACTGCACATCCGTGCTGCGCCGGGTAACCCAGACTAAAGGCAGCGCTGAAGAGACGGACCTTCATTCACGCGATGCGGACGTCTTTTCCGCTGCGGCTATGGCCTGAATGGTGACGTTTGGCCGGCGGTTGCCCCCGAAAGCAGCCGGTCCCCGCTAGCTTCCCTACTTGGTTGCGGAATGATAGTCCGCAGGCTTCTTGGCGACCCATTTCACGAAGCGTGCGACCGCCTCGTTGTCCGTCAGGGGCGTGCCGCTTTCGGCGTGGCGGACCAGTTCGCTCGCCGTGAAGTTGGCGTCGATCGTCTCGCGGCAGATGGGATGGACGGGAACGGTGTCACGACCGCCCCGGCTCTTGGGGATCGGGTGGAAGCGGTCCACGGTCTCGCCCAGCAAACGGCCACACAGCCAGCATGGCTCCGCAGGCGCGGCATCGGTCGCCTCCTTTTCGAGCCAACTCGTATCCCGAATTTTTCGCGCCATCTGGCAGCTCCTGTCGCGCAGAACTCGGTGCGGCATTGGGCCGAACCGCTATCTGCATTCGGCGCGACTGATGGGCCGACATCACGCGGTCGGTCAAGTCTCGGCGCTCTGACGGTATGGAACGCCGGCTACTTGAGTGATCTGTCGACGCTGCTTTTGCCGCCTCAGCGGGAGTGATCAACGCACGGCTTCACGACTCCCACAATGAGCTTGCGCCCTTGCAGCACGGTCGCGAACGCGCTGGAGTCAGACCGACCGCTTCCCATACCGGCCAGCTTTCAGAACAGTCGCTACAACAGCTCCGAAGCGACCGTTGATACGACA
Organism: Aurantimonas sp. A2-1-M11; assembly: GCF_036549475.1. Lineage (NCBI taxonomy): Bacteria > Pseudomonadati > Pseudomonadota > Alphaproteobacteria > Hyphomicrobiales > Aurantimonadaceae > Aurantimonas > Aurantimonas sp. A2-1-M11. The sequence goes on from NZ_JAZHLI010000017.1 coordinate 23,825, forward strand.
AGGGAGCCGGTAGCCAAACCGTGCAGATCTGTGCTGTCTGCAAGCGTCAATGCATCGTCAAAGTCTGCACCGAGAGAACGAACCGTGCTCTCCATCTTGGCATGCTCCCGCAGCATCTGCCCATCACGCAGATTGCCGGTCGTCGTCTAGATGATCGATGACGTGGTTCGCCACACGACCTGTGGTGTCTTTACAGTCGCCCCTTTCCAATCCGGAGGTTCTGTGTCTGGCAACCATGACGCGACGAATTACTCACCAGAGCGCAGTGATTATACCGGTTTGATCAAACGACACTGCGCAGTGGGAACGTTCGAGGGGCGTTGGGAGTTTGTGGTGCGGCTGAAGGACATGAACATGCTTGCACGGATACCGAAATCATCGACTTGCGGGGAACAGGGCGTCGGTGGTTGGAGGAACGTATGAACAGTGATGGCGTGCGGACCATGGCCCGGACCGGTGTTCCGGGTCTCGACGACATTCTCTCGGGCGGCCTGTCGACTGGTCACGTCTTCCTGCTGGAGGGAAACCCCGGCACGGGCAAGACGACGGTTGCGCTCCGCTTCCTGCTGACCGGGGCTGAAGAGGGGGAGAAGGGGCTGTACATTACCCTGTCGGAGACAGACAGGGAGCTGCGGGAGGGTGCGAGATCGCACGGGTGGACGATCGGCGAGAACATCGACGTCTTCGAACTCGTGCCGCCGGAGGCTCTCCTCGACGCCGACCGCGAGCAGAGCCTGCTCTACTCCTCCGACCTGGAGCTGGGGGAAGCGACCAAGTCGATCTTCGAGGCTTTCGAGCGCGTCAAGCCCGCCCGCGTGGTGCTCGACAGCCTGTCCGAGATTCGCCTCCTCGCCCAGAGCTCGCTGCGCTATCGTCGCCAGATTCTCGCCATGAAGCACTATTTCGCCCGCCATGGCGCGACGGTCCTCCTCTTGGACGACCTGACCTCCGAGGCGATGGACCGGACCGTTCACAGCGTCGCTCACGGCGTCATCAAGCTCGAGGAACTTGCCCCGGACTACGGGGCGGAGCGACGGCGTCTGCGCGTCATGAAGTATCGCGGCCAGGGCTTTCGCGGTGGCTATCACGACTTCACCATCCGCGGCGGACGCGGCGTGGAAGTCTATCCGCGTCTCGTGGCGGCCGAGCACAAGACGGGTTTTGCCCGCACGCGGACGACCAGCGACATCACCGAGCTCGATGCGTTGCTTGGCGGCGGTATCGAGCAGGGGTCGAGCGCGCTGATCCTCGGGCCGGCGGGGACGGGCAAGAGCACCTTCGCCTTCCAGTTTGTTGCCGCCGCCGTGGCACGGGGCGAGCGGGCGTCCATCTTCGTGTTCGACGAGGAACTCGGGCTGCTCTTCGAACGCACCAAGGGTCTGGGCTTCGATTTCGAACACATGCGGAATGCCGGTCTGCTTCACATCGAACAGGTCGACGCGGCCGAGCTGTCGCCTGGCGAGTTCGCCCACCGCGTTCGCACGCGTGTCGATCAGGCCCAGGCCAAGACCGTGGTCATTGACAGCCTGACCGGCTATCAGGCCTCGATGCCGGACGAGAAGGCCCTTGTCCTGCACGTGCATGAGCTGTTGCAATATCTGAACCGACAGGGCGCGACGACATTCCTGACCCTGGCCCAGCACGGTCTCGTCGGGGACATGAAATCCCCCGTCGATGTCACCTACATCGCCGACACCGTGATCCTGCTGCGCTACTTCGAAGCGCTGGGTACCGTCCGTCGCGCGGTATCGGTGATCAAGAAGCGCTCCGGGCGGCATGAGGACACCATCCGGGAATACCATATCGGCAAGGGTGGCCTGAACCTCGGCGAGCCGATCAAGAACTTCCAGGGTGTCCTGCGCGGTGTTCCGGTCTTCGTCGAAGATCTGCGCCCCGTACCGGTTCGATCGGCATCAGAAGCAGGCACCTGACTTGAGCGACCCGTTGGTTCTGATCCTCGCGCCCCGGGGACGCGATGCACAGCTCGCCGCAGCCTTGTTGCGCGAGTGCGGACTGGAGTCCCTGATCTGCTGCGATCTTCCTGCCCTTGCCGATCGGATTGGCGATGCCGCCAGCTTCGCGATCGTGACGGAGGAGGCCCTGCGTGCGGCCGACCTTCGCGATCTGTCGGCCCGCCTCGACGCGCAGCCGGCCTGGTCGGACTTCCAGTTCATCGTTCTGACGCAACACGCGAGCGGGCCGGAGCGCAACCCCGCCGCGGCCCGGCTCTCGCAGGTGCTGCGAAACGTCTCGTTCCTGGAACGGCCGTTTCATCCGACCACCTTCGTCAGCCTGGCGATCACCGCCGCGCGCGCGCAAGCGTCAGTTCGAGATCCGTGCGCGCATCGAGGAGCTTCACGAAGGCGAGCAGCGCCTGCGCACGGCACTTCTGGCCGGCAGGCTGGGATCGTGGGAACTCGACCTGTCGACCTTGCGCCTCGACGTCACGGACACGTGCAAGGCCGTCTTCGGCTACGGTCCGGACGAGCATTTCGGCTATGACGACCTCCTGGGACGGATCCATCCCGACGATCGAGCGCGCATGCAGTCTGCGGTGGAAGAGAGCATCGCGTCGGGCGCGGACTCCACCATCGAGTACCGCACACTCTGGCGCGATGGCTCGGCACACTGGGTGGCGATCAACGGCCGGATCGTTCGCGATCGCGACGGTCGCACGGTCAAGCTTGTCGGGGTGTCCGCCGACATCACCGACCGCAAGGCGGCCGAGGAACATCTGCAACGCCTCAACGAGACGCTCGAGGCACGGGTCGCCGATCGCACGGCCGAGCTCGAGGCGGCACACCGGACCGTCGTCGCAGAGGTCGAACAGCGCGAGCGGACCGAGACGCTTCTTCGACAATCCCAGAAGATGGAGGCGATCGGGCAGCTGACGGGCGGCATCGCGCACGACTTCAACAATCTGCTGATGGCGGTCATCGGCAACCTCGGCCTCCTGCGCAAACACGTGCCCGAGAACCCCCGTGCGGTTCGCCTTATCGATGGGGCCCTGAAGGGGGCGGAGCGCGGAGCCGCTCTGACCCAGCGCCTGCTGGCCTTCGCGCGTCGTCAGGAGCTTGTCGTCGAGCCGAGGAACCTGGCGGAACTCGTGACGGGGATGACCGACCTGCTCGAGCGTTCCCTTGGGGACAGCATCGAGTTGCGCCTCGAACTGGCCAGTGAACCGTCGGTCGCGATGGTCGACGCCAATCAGCTGGAGCTCGCCATCCTGAACCTGGTCGTCAATGCGCGCGATGCGATGCCGAATGGCGGCGAATTGCTGGTCCGCATCGACCATGCCCAAGGCAATGGCGATCTCGCGCCGCGCGATTACGTGCGGCTGACCGTTTTCGACACGGGGCAGGGCATGAGCGCGGAGACCTTGAAGAAGGCGACCGAACCGTTCTTCTCGACCAAGGGCGTGGGCAAGGGAACGGGGCTCGGCCTGTCGATGATCCATGGCCTCGCCGTCCAGCTCAACGGCGACCTGCGCCTGACGAGCAGCGTCGGCAAGGGCACGCAGGCGGAGCTCTGGCTGCCGGCGGCAACCCAGACCATGGCCCCGAAACTGGAGTATGCTCCCGCCATCGTCGAGGCGGCTTCTGCAGACCCGATCCGCGCGCGGATCCTGGCTGTGGACGACGATGCGCTGATCGCGATGAGCACGGTCGACATGCTGGAAGACCTCGGCCACGAAGTCGTCGAGGCAAATTCGGGGGCGCAAGCCCTGGAGCTGCTGGGGAACGGCCAGTCCTTCGACCTGATGATCACCGATTTTTCGATGCCGCGCATGAATGGGGCGGAACTTGCCGTGGCAGCACGTGCCGTGAGGCCCGATCTCCCGATCCTGCTGGCGACCGGCTATGCGGAGCTTCCGACAGGGGAGCGGCTGGGGTTGCCGCGGCTCGGCAAGCCCTACAACCAGGACCAGTTGGCAGCCGAGATCCGGAAGCTGCTGGCCGGGTGACAGCAGTTCCGCGGCTGCATTCGAGGTGTCATGGACACGCCCCTCCGCCGGATCAATCCGGGGGCATGTCCGCAAACGACGGAACACATTACGCAGATCGTGACCCGATGACTCGGATTCCGCCGTGCGGTTGCCGCCTGCGCGGCTCGCCAACGCGGTGCTGACGTCCTCGCAGGCGCTGCCAGGCCGCGATGATCCGCTCATGGAAACGAAGTTGTGGCGACGGCGATATTCTCCATACGCCGTCTCGGTCGTGTCGATCTCGGGTATCGATCCCTCAGTCGCCTCCTGCGCCGCCAGCTTTCGCCTGTTCGCGGAGCGTGGCCTTCATCAGCTTGCCGTTGGCGTTGCGGGGCAGCGGATCCTCGGTGAAGACAAAGCGGTCGGGGATCTTGTAGTCCGCCAGCCGATCGCGGCAGAAGGCGGCGAGGGTGGCGGCATCCGCATCCGCATCGCGGCAATGGACGAAAGCCAGGACCTTCTCGCCCAGGACGGGGTCGGGATAGGGCACGACGGCGACTTCGGTGACGGCGGGGTGGAAGGCGAGGACGTTCTCCACCTCGGCGCTGAACACCTTGTAACCGCCACGGTTGATCATGTCCTTCAGGCGGTCGTGGATGAAGAGGTAGCCGTCCTCGTCGAACCGGCCGACATCGCCCGAGCGCCAGGCACCGTCGACGAACGCCTCGGCGGTCTTGTGAGCCAGGTTCCAGTAGCCGGGCACCACCATGGGCCCGCCGATCCAGACCTCGCCGGACTGGCCGCGCGCCACCTCGCGGCCCTCGGCGTCCATGATGCGGATTTCGGCCCCCGGTGCCGGGGCGCCGACGCTGGCCGGACGGGCGATCTGGCCGCCGGCGGGCATGATCGTCGCAGGGGAGGTGGTCTCGGTGGCACCATAGGCCTGGACGAGGTCGAGATCGGGAAGGAGCCGTGCCACCCGCTCGATGGTGGCGACCGGCATCGGTGCGCCGCCGAAGGCGCCGATCCGCCAGTGGCGAAGATCGTGGCGGGCAAGATCGGCGCGCAGCAGGCAGAGATTGTACATGGCCGGCACCATGATGGTGAAGCTCATGCGCTCGGCGCTCGCCAGCGCCAGAAAGGCGTCGGCGTCAAAGCGCGCCATCATGACGACCGCTCCGCCGACGCTGATGATGGCGAAGAGATTGGCGATGAGGCCGGTGACGTGGCTGGCCGGCACCGCGACGACGGTCCGGTCCGCCTCGGTCAGGCGAAGGCAGTGGCGGTAGACGAGGCAGGAATGGACGATGTTGAGATGGGTGAGCATCGCCCCCTTCGGGGTCCCGGTCGTGCCGGAGGTGTAGAGGATGACCGCCAGATCCTCTTCCTGGAGGCGGACCGCCGGCGCGCGCGGAAGTTCCGCGTCCGGGACGGCCGCAAGGATCTGCGCGAAGCGGTCCTCGTCCGCGCCGGTGGCACCCGGCGCGGACCCGACGACGAGCCGCCGCGCCCCCTGCGGCAGGCGTTCGGCCAGGGCCGCCTCGCAGACGGTGAGGGCGGCGCCGCAATCGTCCAGGATATAGGCGATCTCCGGGGCACTCGCCCGCGTGCTCAGGGGCACGATGACGATGCCGGCATGCACCGCGCCGACGAGCGCGGCGACAAATTCCCAGCGATTGCCGACCAGGAGCCCGACGCGGTCGCCCGGTGCCAGCCTGCAATCGGTATAGAGGGCTGCGACCCGGGCGGCCATGCCCCGCAGTTCGGCATGGGACAGGCGGACGTCTCCGCAGACCACGGCATCGCCCTGGGGATGGGCGGCGGCGGCCGCCGCCAGCATGGCGTCGAGATGGGCCGGACGGTCGGCAAAAACGCGGATGGTGCGTCCGCCGAAATGCGGCTGCCAATGCAACGCCGGCATATCCGGCCAGAAGCCGTCGGCTGCGCTCACGCAGCCGCTTCCATGGCATTGGCCCCGCGTTCGATGCCGAAGACATGGTCGAGGACCGTGTGCGAGTGGGTCATCTCGGACATGCTCATGACGATGGACAACTGTTCGCTCTTCAGCGCCGAGATCACGTCGGACAGCCGCTGGGCCAGGGCCGGCGCAACGCCCTCGAAGGGTTCGTCGAGCAGCAGCAGCCGGTGCCCTGCAGTCAGCGCCCGGCCAAGGGCCACCATCTTCTGCTGGCCGCCCGAAAGCTGCAGGGCCTTGCGCCGGGCCATCTCCCGCAGTTCCGGCATGACGTCGTAGACCAGGTCGAGCCGGGCCTTGCCGTCGAGACCGGAGATCACCCAGCTCGGCAGCAGGATGTTCTCCTCGACCGTCAGTTCGGGGATCAGGCCGCGGGTCTCCGGCATGTAGCCGATGCCCAGTGCCGCGCGGGCGTGGATCGGCAGCTTCGCCATGTCCTGGCCGTCGAAGCGGATGCGGCCCCTGGAGACCGCGGCGATGCCCATGACGGCACGCATGATGGTGGTCTTGCCGGCCCCGTTGCGACCGGCAAGACCGATCATGGCGCCGGGTTCGACGGCCATCGAAAATCCGCGGACGGCTTCGACCGGGCCGATCTTCACATGGACGTTCTCGATGCTCAGCATGGCCTACCTCGCCGTTCCGGTGACGAATTCCTGGACCTTGGGGTCGGCCAGGACGCGTTCGGGGGTATCGTCGGCGATGATGCCGCCCGAATAGAAGGCGATCACCCGGTCGGCGTAGCGCGTGACCACGTCCATGTCGTGCTCGACGAAGATCACCGCCGCCTTCTCGCCGGCCAGGGCGGTCATCACCCGGTCCATCAGCGGGAACTTCTCCTCGGACGAGACCCCGGATGTCGGCTCGTCGAGAAGCAGGACACGCGGCCGGCTGACCAGGGCCATGGCGATGTCGATCAGCTTGCGCACGCCGCCCGGCAGCTGCTCGACCGGCTGGTCGGCATAGTCGGTCAGGTCGAAGCGGGCGAGGATCTCCAGCGCGTGGTCGACATTGCGGCGGTCATGGACCGGGCGGAAGAAGGAGATCTTCTCGCTCGACGCGATGGTGCCGGCGACAATCAGATTGTCGATCGGCGTCATGGTCTCGCACAATTGCGGGATCTGGAAGGAGCGGCAGACCCCCAGCCGGCTGATCTTTCGCGGTGAGAGCCCGACGACGTTGCGGCCATAGAGCAGGACCTCGCCGGAATCGGGCTTCATGTAGCCGGTGACCATGTTGACGAAGGTGGTCTTGCCGGCGCCGTTGGAGCCGATCAGCGACAGGCGTGCGGCGGCAGTGACCTTCACGTCGAGGTCGTCGGCGGCGATGACGGCGCCGAAGGACTTCTTCAGCCCCCTGGCGTGGAGGACGAACTCGTTGCTCATCGTGCCGCCTCGCCTTCGAGGGTGGAGACCGGCCGGGCCTTGGCGTCACGGCGCGTGTGCGAACGCCTGACCGGGCGGGCCCAGAGCGAGCCGAAGCCCTTCGGCAGGAACAGGATCACCAGGAGGAGGAAGATGCCGAGGGCCATCTGCCAGCTGTCGGGGAAGTACTGGTTGGCGAAGGAGCGCACGAGTTCGGTGACGAGGGCGGCCCCGAACACCGCGACGACGCTCATGTAGCCGCCGAGAATGGCGATGAAGACGACCTCGCCGGAGGTGGTCCAGTAGCTGAAGAACGGGTCGATATGGCCGAGCGCCAGGCCGTTCAGCGTACCGCCGAGGCCGGCCAGGACGCCGGCGATGACGAAGTTGCGCTGGGTCACCGAAAACACCGAGGCGCCGAGATATTCCACCCGCAATTCGTTTTCGCGGGCGGCCAGCGCGACAAGGCCCGGCCCGCTGTTGAAATACAGCCGGCAGAGGGCGGCGGCGAGCGCGGCCAGGGCGACCGCGACGCCGTAGAGCGCGAAGTCGGAGGCCGCCTGCGCCGGATGTAACCCGAGGAAACTCGGCTCTGGCAGGTTGAAGCCGTCCGAGCCGCCGATGGCGGTGGACTTGGCCAGCACGCCGTACAGCACCATCGAGAGCGCCATGGTCAGCATGGCGAAGAAGATGCCGCGATAGCGCGCGACCAGCGGCGAGATGATCGCGGCGACGAGCCCGCCGGATAGGCCGCCGACGACCAGGAGCACGAAGACGTCCTCGATCCCCAGATGCACAGCAACGAGGCCGGAGACATAGGCGCCCACGCAGTAGAACATGCCCTGGCCGAAGGAGACGAGGCCGCCGCGCATCAGGGCGACGATCCCCAGCGCCACCAGGCCGAAGGCGATGGCCTTGGTGAGGGTGAAGAGCAGCCAGAGCGGCAGTATGGCACCGATGGCGATCAGGACGATCGCCGAGACAAGGGCCGCGGCGAGAATTCGGGTCGGGGTGGTCATATCTTGCGCGCCTGAACCGGAGTGAAGAGCCCCTCGGGCCGGAAGATCAGGACGATGACCATCACCAGGTAGATGATGAAGATCTCCGCTTCCGGCGCCTCGTAGACCGCGAAGGATCGGGCGAGGCCGACGATCAGTGCGCCGATGGCCGCGCCGGGAATGGAGCCGAGGCCGCCGATGATGACGACGGCGAAGCTGACGACGATGACGCTGACGCTCATTCCCGGCTGGACCGAGATTAGCGGGCTCGTGAAGGCGCCGCCGAGGGCGGCCAGGAACACGCCCAGACCAAACGCCAGGAGGTAGATGCGGGCGATGTTGACGCCCATGGCGGCGCTGACCTCGGGCTCGTTGATCACCGCGACGGTGACCTTGCCGATGCGGGTGCGGTGCAGGCCGAGCCAGACGCCCAGGCCGCAGAGGATGGCGAGGCCGATCAGGGCGAGGTCGTAGCCGACATAGAAGAGACTGCCGATCTCGACATTGCCGAGCAGGTTGCGCGGCTCGAAGACGTAGTAGGGATCGACGCCGAAGACCATCTTGGTGAGGTCCTCGAGGATGAGGAAGACGGCGTAGGTGACCAGCAGGATCAGCACTTCGTCCCGGCCGTAGAACAGCCGCAGCAGGCCACGCTCGATGAGCGGTGCCACGACGATGGCAACCGCCAGTGCGGCGATGAACATGGCGATCAGGCTGAACCCCGGGGGCAGGCCCCAGCTGGCGAAGAACGGCACCGCGACGGCAGCGCTGTAGGCACCGAGCGCATAAAGCCCCCCATGGGCGAAGTTCAGGATGCGCAGGACGCCGAAGACCAGGGTCAGGCCCAGCGCCACGATGAACAGCCACGAGGCGTAGATCAGGCCGTCGAGAATGATGGTGAGGACGATGTCCATCCGGATGTATCCGCTGCTTTTACGACGGTGCGATGCGGACCGGGGCGCGTGGCCCCGGTCCTGCGGCGTGGCGCGCGATGGCTAGTCGCACTGGGCTCCTTCGAAGCCGCCATTGATCCAGTCCAGACCCTTGACGCCCTCCGGCGCATTCACGCAGCGGGCGGGAAAGCGGATCACGTCGCCGAGGATGATGTCGCCCTCGTCGTTCTTGACCGTGCGGCCGAAGCCGATCTGCTGGATCGCCTGGTGGCCGTTGCCGTTGGCCATCTCGATCAGGCCGCCGGGGGTCTCCCAGCTCAGGCCCTTCATGGCGGCGGCCAGCTCGTCGCTGTTCGGCTTCTTGCCGCCGTTCTCGGCCATTGCCTTCTCCACCGCGGTCTTCAGGCCGAGGACGGCCTGCGCCATGCGGTAGGGCGCCTGTACCGGAAAGACGTCGTATTTGGCCTCGTAGATCTCCTTCCACCAGCTATCGAGCTCGCTCTCGGGCGCCATGTATCCATAGGCGCCGCGCGCGCCGATGATGACACCCTCGGGCATGGTGTTGCCGAGCGGCGGCAGCACGTGGTCGGCTGCCGATAGAACCGCCTGGCTGCGCTGGAAGAGGCCGCGGGGCAGCGCCTGCAGGATCAGCGCCTGGAGATCACCACCCCAGAGCGAGGAGTGCACCACGTCGGCGCCCTTCTGCATGAGGGCGGAGATCTCGGTGCCATACTGGCCGGCGCCGAAGGCCGGGAAGAGCTCGGCCGTCACGGTCGCATCCGGATACACCTGGCCCATGGCTGCCTTGAAGTCGGCCCAGCTGTCCTGCCCGAAGGCATAGTCCTGGTTGATGCCGGAATAGGTCGAGACTTCCTGGCCGATTTCCTTGAGGTAGAGGGCAAGCCCGACATTATCCATCGTCGCGTTGGCGGCGGTGCGGAAGACGTAGTCGTAGTCGTTCTCCTCGAAGATGCGCGGCGTGCCGCAATCGTAGAGGATGGTGAACTGCTTGAGCTCTTCGGCGACCGGCGCGACGGCCAGGCAGTCGCCCGAGCCGACATAGCCGACCACGGCATCGACCTGCTCGCGCTGGACGAGATTGCGGTATTCCTGGACTTGGACGGTGGCGCCGCCGGCCTCGTCGAGGACGACGGCCTCGACCGTCATGCCGCCGAAGCCCTTGGTGTCGTAGGGCGCGGGCGCCTCACCGGCATTCAGCTTCTCGATCAGCACCTGGCCGCCGTTCCAGGCGGGGACGCCGAAGCTCTGGGCCGCCTGGCCGGAGAGGAACGTCACGACGCCGATCTTGAACGTCTCCTCCTGGGCGGCGGCGGGTGCCGCCCAACCGGCGACGATGGCGGCCGACATGGCGCCGGCGAGTAGTCCTGACGTTCTGAGTCTCATGGTATTCGACATGAATGTTTCCTCCCTTTTCTGCTGTGCGGGCCGAGCCGGTATGGTCTGCCCTATCGTTCTCGTTCCGCCGCGGTCTCCTCCTTGACCGGCGCGGCGGGATCGAGCCCGGCCACCAGCCATCCGCGACGAAAATCTTCGATATGCCGGCGCATCCACAGGACGGCATCGGCGACGTTGCCAGCTTTCAGCGCGTCGAGAATGGCGGCATGGGCGGTCACCAGCCGTTGACCGGCCTCCGGCAGCTTGGGCAGCATCCGCTCGTTTGCCGGCAGCAAAAGCATGGCAGCCGGTTCACGGGCGAGTTGCCAGGCGATGTTGCCGGTCGCCTCGGCGACCAGGGCGTGGAACTCGATGTCCCAGGCGGTCAGGATCTCACCGGCCTCGACCGCGTCGCGCGTCGCCTGCAGATTGGCCTCTAGCGCCGCGATATGGGCCGGGCCGATGGAACGCGCGGCTTCGCCGGCGGCGGCCGGTTCGATGGCATGCAGCAACGCCCACAATTCGTCGAAGGTGACGCGCTGGAGAAGCAGTGCGCGGCTTGCCCGCGTGGTCAGATCGTTGGCCCGGGGCGCCGCGGCGAAGAGCCGTCGTCCGTCCCCCCGTTCGGCCAGGCCGCTCTGCTCCAGCAGCCGCAGGCCCTCGCGGGTGGTCGAGCGATGCACGCCGAACTGCGCCGACAATTCGCTTTCCGTCGGCAGCCGGTCCCCCAGGCGCAGGCGCCCCTCCAGGATCGCGCGCTCAATGCTTTCGAAAACCAGCCGATAGGTCGGCGTGCTCTCGACGGCCGAGAACCGGGTATCCGTTTGCTGCGACACGTCCCGCTCCCCCAGGCCGGACGTCCCGGATGCGACGGCTCGATGCGACGCGGGCGTCGTCAATCCAGTCTTCCTCCCTGCGGGCTATCCTGCCCGGCGGCGGCTTCCTCATCCGCCTTGTTTGTCGGACAATCCGTCTTTGGCAGGCCCTGGTCAAGTAACGGCCGAACAAATTCGGTTTTGCACTGCACCTGTTGCATTGCAATATTTGCTCCCGAAGCAAAGTGGGACGCCTCTGGCCCAAATTTCTCGCGATGCAGCGGGGCGCCGACGAGTAAACCGTTCGAAGAGAAAGGCAGGTCAGGGTCGCGCCTGGTGCCAGCAGTGGATCGTCGCCGACCGCCGGCGCGATAGCGCGGGATAGAGGATGCTGGGAATGCCCCGGAGCCTGGCCATCCGGGCGACCGTCTCCGCTATGTCGGCCCGCATGCCTGAAGCGTTCCGCACGCGATCTGTCGCCGACTGGAAGCGGCTAGGCAAATGTCGGCTGGTATGCCAGCATCATCAGAGCCGTTGAGGGGAGGCCCTGGCAGAGCGGAGGAGGTGTCTGTCGGCTTGGGAGGAAACCAGGTGTGGCGGCTCGGCCAACGCCTTGAATGTCCTTTTCACGCGATATTTTTCCGCGATAGCTTCAGAATCCGGGCGTGCCCCCTTCGCCATGCCTGTGTCGCGTCACAGGAAAACCTTCGACGCTGGTATGCGAAGCAGTCGAGTAGTGCGCGCTGGTAGAGCCGGCACCATGACCGCTGCCCGCTTCTTCGTCCGGCGGCGCTGGGGAACGTCGCAGTCGATCGGCCAGCGCAGAGAAAGCTGGTGAAACACAGGGAGGAAAACATGAAGCGTTACGCACCAGCCGTGGTCGGTCTTCTTGCCGGCCTCTTGGCCACAGGCGCGGCCCAGGCCTTTCCCGACAGGCCGGTCTCGATCATCGTGCCCTGGGCAGCCGGCGGCGGGACCGACTCCGTCGTCCGCACCTTTGCCGCGGGATTCCAGGAGGAACTCGGCGTGGCGGTGAACGTCATCAATCGGCCCGGTGGCAACGGCGTGACGGGACATTCGGCCATCGTCAATGCGGAGCCAGACGGCTACACGCTCGGCGCGGCCAGTCCTGAGATCGCACTGTATGAGACGTTGGGGACCGCCGATATCTCGCTCGCGGACCTCGACCTGTTCTCGCGTCTGGCGATCATCCCGGCGGGCGTCACGGTAGCCGAGAATTCGCCGTTCGAGACGCTCGAGGAACTTCTGGAAGCCGTGGAGGCGGAACCGGCCGGCACATACTCGTCGTCGGGCACGGGAATGGGCGGATCCTGGCACGTGGCCGTCGGTGGACTGCTGAGCGCTGCCGGGATCGATCCGACGAAGGTCAAATGGGTCCCGAGCCAGGGTGGCGCGCCGGCCCTGATGGAAGTCATGTCCGGCGGAATCACGATGTTCACGGGCTCGCCGGTCGAGGCGCTGAGCCTGCTGGAGGCGGACCGCGTGCGTGCGCTCGCCGTCATGCTGGACGAGCGGTCGGAGACCTTTCCCGACGTTCCGACGGTGAAGGAGGCCATCGGAAAAGACTGGACCTACGCCAACTGGTTCGCGCTGGTCGCGCCCAAGGGCATCGATCCGGACGCGCGGACGACCCTCTACGATGCTGCCGCGCGGGCGAATGCCCGGCCCGAGGTGCAGGCGGCCTTGAAGGAGCGCGGCATCACGCCCGTATGGGACGAACCCGGCGAATTCGACGCCTTTGCGACGCAGTTCGCCGAACAGGCCGAAGCCGTCCTGAAGGACCTCGGCCTGGCCAGGAACTGAACCGGCAGGACCGACCAGGAGCCCGGCGCCACCGGCTGTCGGGCTCCTGGCGCCCGCCGCGTTCCTCCGCTCGCCGATCCTCGCGGCCTTCTGCGACGAGGCGGAAGCGAGCGCGCGCCTCGTGGCCGAAACTCCGTCGCCCGAACGCACCTTGGCGTGAGCCGTCTCCGACTCGCGGCCGCACATGAGAGGACCGCCTTCCGGCGAGCCTCACAGGGCACGTCTGGTCATTGCGAGAAGGCGCCGCCGTCCGACAGGGCGTCGTAACGCGCCGACAGGCCGAGTTCTTCCACAAGGTCGCGCGTGTGCTGGCCGAGTAGCGGGGGCGGGTAGCGCACTTCCTGCGGAGTGCCCGACAGCTTGACCGGGAAGCCGAGCGCATTGATCTCGCCCTCGACCGGATGGTCGATCTTCATGACCATGTTTCGCGCCGCAACATGGTCGCTGGCCATCACCTGGGCATAGTCGTTGATCGGCCCGGCTGGAACGCCCGCCTTGATGAAGGCAGCCACCCAGTGGTCGACGCTCTGGGCCCTGAAGACGGCATTGAGTTCGCAGACGAGCGCGGGCAGGTTCTGCAGGCGGTCGCGATTGTCGCGAAAGCGGCTGTCCTCGGCCAGGTCCATCCGATCGATGACCTCGCAGAAGGTGAGCCAGATCTTCTGGTTAGCAGCGCCGACGACGAATTGACCGTCGGCGGCGGCAAAGGCCTGGTAGGGCGCGCTCATGCGGTTGGCCGTGCCCAGCGGCTGCGGCGAACGGCCGGTCGCCCACAATTCGGTGCTCTCCCAGACCGACAGGCCCAGCGCCGCCTCGAAGAGCGAGGCATCGACATACTGGCCGCGGCCCGTGGCCTGGCGGCCGATGATCGCGCTGAGAATGCCGTAGACGGCAAGGAGCCCTGCGCCCAGATCCGCGATCGGCACGCCGGACTTCACCGGTTCGGCGCCGGGAATGCCCATGGCGCTGATGACGCCGGACATGGCCTGGGCAATCAGGTCGAAGCCCGGCCGCTGCGACCACGGCCCAGTCTGTCCGAAGCCGGAGATGCTGGCATAGACGAGGCGCGGATTGCGCTTCGACAGGGTCTCGTAGTCGATGCCCAGTCGCTTGGCTACGCCGGGACGGCTGTTTTCGACCACGATGTCGGCGGTCTCGACCAGCGCGTAGAAGAGTTCGCGCCCGGCTTCGGTCTTTAGGTTGATGGTAACGCTGCGCTTGTTGCGGTTCAGCGCCAGGAAGCCCGGGCTGTCTTCGCCCTTCATCCGGAAGCCCATCGAACGACGGGTCTGGTCGCCGCCCGCCGGTGGCTCGACCTTGATGACGTCCGCGCCCATGTCGCCGAGCAGCATGCAGCCGAACGGTCCGGCCATCACCTGGCTGAGGTCGAGCACCCGAAGACCGGCCAGTGGGAGAGGTGGGCGCTCTTCGCCCGTCGCGGTGCGCTCCAGAACCGGATCGTCCATGCCATCCCCTGTTGCTCGGCCGGCGCGCCGCCGGATCTGTCTCTACACCTTGCGTCATTTGGTATGCAATAATGCACCGAGCGCGGTCAACCGCGATGCTTGCGGAGTTTCTCTTGCTGTCGATCCTGAAATCGCGCGACCTTCGGCATACAATGAGCGCGGAGCCGCGACCGGCCGGCCCGGAGCAGGACCCGCGCATGGGCATTTCTATCCCGGCTTCAGGGTCGCCGCCCTGCGTCGACGTGGCCTTCGCGATCCATGCTATGTTGGGTGGCACCGCGCGAGCTTTGCCTCCCGCAGATGTTCATTTCGAAAGTGGTCCGAGCCTCGAGGACGAGGAACCGGCCGGACGGACGGCAGCAGAGCGACGATGACCAAGATGCAATCCGCGGTGGTGACCGCGTTTCCCCGCCGGGTCGATGCGACCCCGTCGCAGGACCTGAAGCCCGCTTTGGTCGCCAATCGCATCCGCGAGATGATCCTGGAAAGCCAGCTTCTGCCGGGTGAGCCGGTGCGCGAGAGGGCCTTGTCGGAAATCCTGCAGGTGTCGCGGACGCCGCTGCGCGAAGCGTTGAAGATCCTGGCCTCAGAAGGGTTGGTCAAGCTGCATCCGCGCCGTGGGGCCACCGTGGCCGTGCTTGGCGCCAGCGACGTGCGCCATCTTCTGGAGTTTCTCGGCGGGCTCGAAGCCTTTGCCGGCAAGCTGGCATGCCGGAATGCCACGCCCGAAGAGTTGCGGGAATTGCGGGCGCTGCATCACGAGATGCAGGCATCCTATCTGCGCGGCGATCGCATCGGCTATTTCGACCGCAACCAGCAGATCCATCAGGCGCTGGTCCGCTGTGCCATGAACCCGGTCCTGGCCGAGCACCACAGGGTGGTGAACGCCCAGCTCTATCGCATCCGCTATGAGTGCAATCTGAAGACCAACCGCTGGGAGGCGGCGATCAAGGAGCACGAGGCGATCCTCGACGCGCTGGAAGCGCGCGACGAGGCCGCGATCGAGAAGCTCCTGGAAACCCACGTTCTCAAGGCGTTCGACCTGATGCAGGCTACCGGGGATCTTGCCAAGACGAAATAGGGCGGGCAGCCTTTGCATGCCAGACGCATGCCACGATTGCGTCGGCGAAAGCCTTTGCGGAATGGGGCAGGCTCTCAGCCGAAGCGGTAGAGCCGTCGGGCGTTGTCGGCGAAGAGCCTGGTCCGGTCTTCCCGGGAAAAATTCGCGGTGATCTGCGAGAAACCCTCGTAGATCGTGCGGTAGGAGGCGACGAGGCTGTCGACCGGGAAGTTGCTGGCGAACAGGCAGCGTTCGACACCGAAGGTCTCGATGGTCCGCAGCACGATCTCGCGGTTGGTCTCTGCGGTCCATGGGCTCCCAGGCACGCCGAGGCCGGAAATCTTGACGGCCACGTTCGGGGCCCTTGCGACATGCGCCATGGCCGCCGCCCATGCCGCGATGCCCTCGCGGCTGCGGTCGGACGGCAGGCCGGTGTGGTTGAGGATGATCTGCGTGCCCGGAAAGGCATCCGCCAGATCCGCCGCCTCGGCGAGATGCCACCATGGCGTCTGCAGGTCGAAAGAGAGGCCATTCGGCTCGAGTTTTGCAAAGCCCTGCCGCCAGCGTGGATCGCCCATCGATCCGGGCGCGCCGGGACTGACCGCGTCGGGGCGATCGGCGGCCTTCGGCTTGTGGCGCACGCCCCGCGTGCGGGGAAAGGCGCTCTGGCGGGCCAAAACGTCGCCGGCATCGTCGGCATCGAGCCAGGCCTGGCAGACCACCGCGTCGGGAAAGCCGTTCGCCTCGGCAATCCCGTGGATCCATGAAGTCTCCCCCACGGGGTCGGTGGGGTCCCATTCGGTCTCGACATAGACGCTGCCGGCGAGGGGCAGGCCCGCGGTGTCGCGGCGGTAATCCTCGGGCATGTAGTCGCGCCGGATCGCCGCGTAATCGCCGTAGCGGAACGGGATCGGCGTCGGGTCGCACAGCCAGGGCAGGTAGTTCTCGCTGATCTTCCACAGATGATGATGGGCGTCGACGATCGCGACGTCGTCGAGGGTGTGGGCGTCCAAGGAGGTCTCCGTCAGGCGGGTGATCTGTTCGGGCCGGCGGGCCGCCCGTCGGGCAGGGACCGCCGGTTGCGCAGGGGTCAGGCCTTGCCACGGACCTCAGGAAGCAGCTTCACGACGGCGGCACCATCGAGCTCGCCGTCGCCCTGGGCGACCAGCATGCGAAACAGCGTCATGGCCTGCGCGCTCATCGGCAAGGCGAGATGCTGCGCCTTGGTGGCCGAATGCAGCATCTCGAAATCCTTCAGGATCTGCCTGGCATAGCCGCGGGGCGCGAAGTCCTTTTCCACCATGCGCGGATAGATCACCTGCAGCACGGCGGAATTGGCCAGGCCCGGTTCGAGCGCGTGCGGAATCTTGGCGGCATCGACGCCGTAGGCCTCCGCCAGCCGCAGCGCCTCTGCCGCCACGCAGTAATTGGTCAGGCACAGGACCTGGTTGACCAGCTTGGTCGCCTGGCCGGTGCCGATCGCGCCCATATGGGTCGCGCGGCCGAGCTGCTCCAGCATCGGCATGACGGCGGCCACCGCCTGATCGGCGCCGCCGAGCATGATCGCCAAAGTGCCGGTCTCCGCCGCGCCTGGCCCGCCCGAGACCGGCGCGTCGATGAACTGGCCGCCGGCCGCCTCGATCGCCGCGGCGACACGCTGCGTCACCGCCATCTCGGTGGTCGAGAAATCCACCACGATCTTGCCGGCCAGCTTGCCGGAGGCGACCAGCCCGTGCGCGCCGGTAACCACGTCCGAGACTGCATCGCTGGTGGTCAGGCAGAGCGCGACGATGTCCGCCTCGCTGCAGAGATTGGCAAGCGAGCCGGCGGGCTCGACGCCCCATGCGGCCGCAGCCGTGACCCGTGCCCCGTCGAGATCGTGACCGATCACCCGATTTTCCAGCGCGCGCAGCCGCTTGGTGAAGCCGCTCCCCATCAGTCCCAGCCCGATGAATCCGATCGTCGTCATGTCCGGTCCTCCCCCTGATCCGTACCCGTCCGCAGCCGGGCGCCAGCGCTCCCCGCCGTATCAGCCCCCGCCGCGGACTAGGCAAACTGCATTTGGTATGCCAGCATCATTAAATCCGTTGGAGGTGCCTTTGGCAAACGGATGACGACATCAGCGAAATCTGGGAGGAATTCACGTGTCACTGATCAGGAAACTCACTCTGGGGCTTGCCGCTTGCGGGTTCTCGCTGGCTGGCACGGTCGCCGGCGCGCAGGCCGTTGACCTGCGCTATGCCCATGTCGGCTCGGAAGGCGACATCCAGCATTGGTATGCGGAACGCGCAAAGGAGCGGATTCCGGAAGCCACGGAGGACCGCGTGACGGTCACCGTCTTCCCGAATTCGCAGCTGGGCGGCGTGCAGGAACTGATCGACGGCGTGCGCAGCGGCTCGATCTCCATGGGGCATCATGAATTCGCCTCGCTGGCGCAGCTGGTGGACGACATCGCCGTGTTCTCGGCCCCCTTCGTCTACCGCGATGGCGCGCACGCACTTGCGGCCACCGACCCGCAGACCTCCGACGTGATGAAGGAGTTCAACGAGCAACTGGTCGAGCAGGGCGGCATGCGCATCATCGGCCGGCTGTTCCGCGGCGCTCGGCAGATGACGGCTAACCAGGCGGTGCGCACGCCCGCCGATCTGGAGGGCAAGCCGTTCCGCGGCGTGCCGCTGCAGCTGTGGACGACGATGGTGACCGGCTTCGGCGCGATCCCGACCCCGGTGGAAGTGAGCGAGCTGCCGACCGCGCTGATGACCGGCATGGTCGTCGGCCAGGAAAACCCGCTCACCATGATCAACGCCAACGGCCTCTACGAGGTGCAGACCCACGTCATGCTGACCGGCCACATGCAGAACGTGCTGCCGGTCTTCATCAACGAGGATGTCTGGCAGTCGATCGACGCCAAGGATCAGACGGCGATCCTGGAGACGCTGGACACGCTGGCCGATGAAACCCTCGACCAGGCGATGACGGCCGAGAAGGAGCTTGTCGGCGAACTCACCGACAAGGGCATGACCTTCATCACCGAAGCCGACGGTCTCGACATCGAAGCCTTCCGCGCCGGCGTCGACGCGCAGGTGGCCAAGGACTTCCCGAGCTGGGGTCCGTACATGGAGCGCATCCGCGCGATCCAGTAGGCCAACAATCTGCGAACCCCTGCCGCTCGCCGGCGGGGGTTTCCTGCCGTGGATCCTGCCATGAGCGATCACATGTTCGACGACTATCTCGACGTCACCCATCCCGATGCCCGGGTCGGGGTTGCCGACCGCGTTCTGGAGCCGATCCGGCGGGTGTTCCGGTGGACATCGGTGGTGCTGCTCGCGGTGATGATCACGCTGCCGGTCCTGCAGGTCGTGCTGCGGCAGTTCTTCTCCCGGCCCTTCATGGGTGCGGAGGAGCTGGCGCGGTTCATGCTGATCTGCGTGGTCTTCGTCACGCTGCCCTATGTCGTCTCGTCCGGCGCTTCGATCCGGATGGAGGAGGTGCTGGCGGCGCTGCCGGAACGGCTCCGCAGGGTGCTGCGGATCGCGATCCCGGCCACAGGTGGCATCGCCTTTGCCGTCGCCGCGACCTCCGTCGCGATCGCCACGATGCGCAATCTCGACAACGCCACGCCGGTGCTGAACATCCCCTACTGGATCTTCTTCGCGTCCGGCTTTCTCGGCCTGACGCTCGCCGCGGTCGAATGCGCGCTGCAGACGCTGAAGGCGTGGCGCCACGACCCTCTCTACGTGACCTTCGCGCAGGAACAGCCGAGCGAAGACGTGGTGCACATCTAGGGCCGCGCGCCCGCACGAGGCCATTTCGATGAGCAGTTTCGCGATCCTGGGCGGCTTTGCGCTGTCCTTTCTTCTCGGCTGGCCGGTGGTGCTGGCCATCCTGATCCCGTCGATCCTCTACGTCCTGCTCGGCAACATCCCGATCGAGCTGATCGGGCAGCGGATGAGCTACGCGCTCGATTCCTTCCCGCTGGTCGCCGTGCCGATCTTCATCTTCGTCGGCAACCTCATGAACCAGGCCGGCATCACCGAGCGGATCTTCAAGTTTGCCGACACGCTGGTCGGCCGGGTGCCGGGGGGGCTGGCACAGGTCAATGTCGTCTCGAGCCTGATCTTTTCCGGCATGAGCGGCGCGGCACTCGCCGATGTCGGCGGTCTCGGCAAGATCGAGGTCAAGGCGATGGCCGAGCGCGGCTTCGACCGCGGCTTTGCCGGTGCGCTGACCGGCGCCTCGGCGGTGGTCGGCCCGATCTTCCCACCGTCGATCCCGCTGATCATATATGGCTCGGTCACCAGCGTCTCGATCGTGCAGCTGCTGCTGGCGGGCATCGTACCGGCGATCATGTGCGTCATCTTCCTGATGATCACCGTGGCGATCCTGGCCTATCGCCACGATCTCCCGCGCTCGGACCGCTGGCCGACGCTGCGCGAGCTCGGCGCCGATTTCGTCCCGGCCCTGCCGGCGCTGCTGACGCCGGTACTGCTCGTCGCCGGCATGCTGCTGGGCTATTTCACGCCCACGGAAGCGGCCGCGGTCACGGTCGCCTACGTGCTTCTGATCAGCGGGCTCGTCTATCGCACCCTGACCGTCGAGCATCTGCTGAGCGCCGCCTACGAGACGGTGAAGAGCAGTTCGGCGATTCTCATCATCGTGGCGGCCGCGTCGATCTTCGGGTGGATCCTGGCCATCGAGCAGATCCCGCAGATGGCCGCCCGCTGGCTGCTGACGATCAGCACCGATCCGCTGATGCTGCTCCTGGTGGTTAACATCCTGCTTCTGATCGTCGGCATGTTCCTGGATTCGACCACGGCCACGCTGCTGGTCGTGCCGATTATCGCCCAGCCGCTGCACATGGCCGGGGTCGATCCGGTTCATCTGGGCATCGTCACCATCTTCAACCTGATGCTGGGGCTCCTGACCCCACCCATGGGGCTGGCGCTGTTCCTGCTCAGCGACATCACGCGGGTATCGATGCGCCAGATCCTGATCAAGATGATGCCGTTCTACGTGCCGCTGGTCCTGACCCTGGTGATCCTGACGGTGTTTCCGGAGATCTCGCTCTGGCTGCCGAAGATGATCCGCAACTAGACTATCGCCCTGAACCTGCCGGACCAGCACTGCCGTGCGGTCCCAGAGCGTGCGGCCGCCGGACGCGTGGGTCCCACAATGGATTCATCGCCGACGAGCGTCTGCACCCATCCACACATTGCGGCAGGATGCAGGTTCCGGTCGCGTGCTACTTGGGGTTATCTGACCAGAACGCCGATGCGACCCGGTTGTGGCCGGCGCCATCTACCCGCCAGGTCGAGGTTGTCTGCGGCGTGCAAGAGACGCACGATTCCATACCGCAGGACGTGGGGCGCAAGCTCCGGCACATGCGGACCCTGCACAATCTGTCGCTCAAGCAACCGGTTCTGTCGGCTGTTGGGAACGCATGCTGTCGAAGGTGGTGACGGGGAGGGTCACCAACCCTGACCATGCTGCGCAAGCTCGTCGATGCGCTGGACATCACCATCGCCTTCCCACCGCATCGTCATTCTCCACAGGGCAAAATGGCGTTCAGGCAGGAATCCCGTCGGTCCACCATTCGGCTGAGGTATTGTTTCGAGCCTACACGCTTCAGTACCCATGCAGCGTGGCGCGTGGACCTTTCGAAACGGCGGGTGGGTTCGCCGCCTTCCCGCTTGGCGCACCGCTTCAGGTGCCGAGACGTCCTGAACAGGCGCCGGTCCGTCGATCGCTCGGCCGCGATCGTCGCAACGGATGCGCAATGTCGGGCGGCTATCCTCGCAGGCCATTGCCATGGCCCGACGCTGGACAGGGACATGCCACGACCTAAGCTCGAAAAGAGCCTCGCTGCACTTGCTGACGATCTTGCGATCGCGACCGTCAGAGCCGGTGGCAGGACTCGAGGCAGCCGCGGCGCAGTCTGTGGGAGTTGTCCAGGCCAGAATTTCGCCGGCTGATCCAGGCGGCGGGCACGAGGAGAGGGGAGACACATGCAGGTCTCGGTGTTCAGCACGAAGCCATATGATCGCAGCTTCCTGGAGGCGGCGAATGTCGGCACGGCGCACCGGCTCCTGTTTCACGAGCCACGGCTGACGGAGCAGACCGCCCCGCTGGCTGCAGGATCCGACGCCGTCTGCCTGTTCGTCAACGACGTCGCCGATGCCGAAACCCTGTCGATCCTGGCCCGGCAGGGTATCCGTCTTGTCGCTCTGCGTTGCGCCGGCTTCAACCATGTCGACCTGGCGGCGGCGCGGGATCTCAAGATCACCGTGTCGCGCGTTCCGGCCTATTCGCCGCATGCCGTCGCCGAGCATACGCTCGCCCTGATCCTGGCGCTCAATCGCCAGATCCACCGCGCCTACAACCGCGTGCGGGAGGGCAATTTCGCGCTCGACGGGCTGATCGGCTTCGATCTTTACGGCAAGACCGTCGGCGTCGTCGGAACTGGACAGATCGGCGCCGTCGTCGTGCGCATCCTGACCGGCTTCGGCTGCCGCGTGCTCGCATTCGACCCCTATCCGGACGCGGCATGCGTGGCCCTGGGCGCACGCTATGTGTCGCTGGACGAGCTCGGCGCCGAAAGCGACGTGGTGACGCTGCACTGCCCCTTGACCCCCGACACGAACCATCTGGTTGATGCCCGTTTTCTTGCGCGCGCGAAGAAGGGGCTGATGCTGATCAACACCGGACGGGGCGCGCTGATCGACACCCGCGCAGCGATCCGCGCGCTCAAGAACGGGTCGCTCGGAAGTCTCGGGATCGACGTCTACGAGGAGGAGGCGGATCTGTTCTTCGAGGATCTCTCGAGCACCGTGCTGCGGGACGACGTGTTCGCACGCCTGCTCACCTTCCCGAATGTCCTGATCACCGGCCACCAGGCGTTTCTCACCCGCGAGGCCCTGTCCGGCATCGCCACCACCACCATCGCGAACATCAGCGCCTTCGCCGAGACTGGCCGGGCGGTGCACGAGGTCTCGGTGGAGCGGTTGGCCTGACAGACCGGAAGCCGTGATGCCGGCCCTGCTCGCCCTGTCGCCGATCCTGCTGATCCTCGGGCTGATGATCGGGCTGCGCCAGTCCGCCGCCCTGGCAGGGCTGGCGGGCCTGGCCCTGACCCTGGCAATCGCGCTCGGCCCCTTCGGATACGGCCGCGTGACGCTGGCCGGGATCGGCCCGTCGCTGGCCGTCACCGGCGCCTTCGCCGAAGCGCTGTTCACGGCCGTGACGATCCTCTGGATCATCTTCCCGGCGCTCTGCATCTACGAGTTGCAACTGCGCTCGGGCGCATTCGATCTCCTGCGGGAGGCGCTGACCAGGCTGTCGAACGACCGGCGCATGCTGGCAATTCTGGCCGCCTGGTTCTTCGCGCTCTTTCTCGAAGGGGCCGCAGGCTTTGGAACGCCCGTGGCGCTGGCGGCTCCGATCCTCGTCGGGCTCGGCTTCTCGCCCGTGCGCGCCCTGACGCTCGTCCTAATCGGCCACGCGGCCGGGGTCTCGTTCGGGGCGATCGGAACGCCGGTCCTGCCCCAGATCGCCGCAACCGGACTGACCGGCCTGGAACTGGCGCGGGCGACCGCCCTGCTGCACGGTACGCTCGGCTGGATCCTGCTCGCCTTCATGTTCCGGCTGGCTGGGGACGGGGCGGACGGAGCACAGCGCGCATCGGGCTGGGCCCGTGCCGCTGCCGCCGCGGGCCTGTTTTTGCTGCCCTTCATGGCGCTGGCCTATTTCGCCGGTCCGGAGCTGCCGACCATCGGCGGTGCGCTCATTGGTGGGCTGGCCTTCGTGGCGATGCTGCGTCGTCAGGGTGGCCATGGCAGCGACGCGGCCCCGACATCGGGGGTGATCGCGCTGGTACGTGCCGGGCTTCCGTATCTGGTCCTGCTGACGCTGATCCTTTTGACACGGCTCGTGCCGTCGTTGCAGGAGGCGCTGCGCACCCTCGACTGGTCCTGGACCCTTCCGGGCGGCTTTGCCGGAGGCATTCAGCCACTCTACCATCCCGGCACGATGCTAATGATCGGCTTCGTGGGGGGCGCGCTGCTCCAGGGCCGAGGGGCGGGCGAGATCGGCGGCGCGGCCTTGCGGGCGGCCGGCCGCTTGCCGCAGGTGATCCTAGCGCTCACGGCGATGCTGGCCTTGGCACGGCTGATGGTGCATGCGGGCATGATCGAGGCGTTGTCGGGCGCCGCGGCCGGCACCTTCGGCGGCGCCTGGCCCTTCGTCGCTCCCGCTGTCGGCGTGCTCGGCACGTTCGTCACCGGATCGGCCACGGCGTCCAACATCCTGCTGACGGACTTCCAGGCGGCCACCGCGCAGGCGCTGGGACTTCCCGTTCTGGGAATGGCCGCGGCCCAGAGTTTCGGCGCCGCGGTGGGAAACATCGTCTGCCCGCACAACATCGTTGCCGGCGCCGCCACGGTCGGGCTGGTCGGCCGCGAGGGAGAGATCCTGCGCCACACCATCGCGGCCTGCGTCGTCTACGCCGCCGCCGGGGGCGTGCTGGTGTTTTTGCTCGCCTGAGGATGATCCCGCAGATGGCTGCGAGAAGGGCGGAAATCGGCAAGGTCATGGAGCGACAGAGTCGGATTGGCACGATGTGGTGCATGACATGAAAGAGGGGGCCGGTGCTCTTGCCGAACTGCGTTGCCTCGCGAAACGGGGTCGCGCAACATCTGCGCCAGACGTCGAACTGTGTCGCGAACGTTTTCGCCCGCGCCCATCCAGCGTGCCCTGGATACGCGTCTTCCCGGCGAAGCGCGTCAAAGGCGGCAGCGCAATTCGATCCCATGTCGCGTGGCAACCTGCCGAGGCGGGTCGGCGCAAGGGTCTTCTGGCTTAACCCCGCTTTTCCAAACAATGCCGACTACGGGCCAACATGTCACAGCTGCCGATCCCTCACACTGTGAAAGCACGCTGGAACGCATCGAGTGCCAGTTCCGGGTCGCCGCTGGCAAAGGCTTCCAGCCCGACGGGACCACGATATCCCATCGCGACCAATGCCCGCGCGATGCCGGCATAGGCGATCTCGCCGGTCCCCGGTTCCATGCGGCCGGGAACGTCGGCGACCTGTATCTCCCCGATCCAGGGCAGCGCTCTGCGACACAACTCGATCAGATTCCCTTCTCCGACCTGTGCGTGATAGAGGTCGAGGTTCAGTCGCAGGCCCGGCCGATCGATCGCCGAGACGAGGGCAAGGGTATCCTGCGCGCTGGCGAACGGGACGCCGGGATGATCGACGGCGACGTTGAGGTTTTCCAAGGTGAAGACGACGTCCATCTCGTCGGCGAGATCGGCAATTCTCTGCAACGTATCGCGGGCCCTGAGCCACATAGCGCCGGCGACCTGCCGGCAGGGCGTGATCGGCAGGCCGCCTTCGCCGAGGCCCGTCCCATGCAGGTTGAGGCGGGCGACGCCGAGCCGCCTGCCGACATTCGCCGTCTCGCGCGCGGTGGCGAGAAGTTCGGCCGCACCCGCGTCGTCGGCCAGGCGCCCGCGCAAATAGCCGTTCATGATCGAGAAGCTGGCCCCCGATCGCGCGAGCATGGCCAGGTCGTGGTCCGGCCAGTTCCACAGGCCGACCGCAAGGCCGCGCTCCGTCAGGCGTTTGAGGCGCCATTCCATCGGCCTGTCGCGCCAGAGCATTTCTGCGCAGGCGGCCAGTTGAAACGGTCCCTCGGTCATGGTGTCTGCAATCCCGTATTTGCGCGCGGCGTTCAGCGGCCGATCATGGCCGCGGTGATCTCGACCCGGCGATTTTCGGCGAACGAGATGTTGGCCGCCTCCGCCAGGGCGAGCGCGTTGACGCCGTCATCCACGGTCGCCGCGAGCGGCGCGCCATCGACGACGCTGTCGACGAAGCGCGACCACTCGATCGCATAGGCGCGCATGTAGCGCTCCAGAAAGAAGTGGACCGGCTTGGCCGAGACCACGCCGGCGACGGTGGACTTCGCCACGGTGTTCTCGGCGACGTTCTGCGCCTCCAGCATGCCCTGCGAGCCGAGCAGTTCGATCCGCTGATCGTAGCCATAGACGGCCCGGCGGGAGTTGCGGATCGTCGCGATGCGGCCGTCCGCATAGCCCAGCACCACAACGGCGGTATCGATGTCGCCCGCCGCGCCGATCTGCGGGTCCACCAGGCACGAGCCCGTCGCCGTGACCGTCCGGGGCATGCCGAACAGCCAGCAGCACATGTCGAAATCGTGGATCATCATGTCCCGGAACAGGCCGCCCGAGACCTTGATGTAGGACACCGGCGGCGGGGCGGGATCGTAGGAGGTTACCGCCAGCAGCTCGCCCTGGCCGATCTCGCCGGCGACATAGGCGCCCTGCAGGGCGGCGAAGTTCGGATCGAAGCGCCGGTTGAAGCCCATCATCACCGGCCGACCCGAGGCGGCCACCGCCGCCTTCACGCCAAGCGCGCGCTGGAGATCGAGATCGATGGGCTTTTCGCAGAAGACGGCCTTGCCTGCAGCGATGCCCTTCTCGATGAGCTCGGCATGGGTGTTGGTCGAGGACGCGATCAGGATGGCGTCGATGCCGGCATCGGCCAGGATGTCGTCCGCCGGCCTTGCGGCGATGCCGTGCTCGGCCGCCAGGGCGTTGGCGGCGCCGGCCACGACGTCGGTGACGGCGACGAGGTCGGATCTGGGGTCCATCCGGATGGAGGCGGCGTGGACCTTCCCGATGCGGCCGGCGCCGAAGAGTGCGACTTTCATGGAAACTCTCTCAGGAGGTCTGGAGCGTGACGCGCTGCCCGCAGCGGCTCGCCTCGTCGATGGCATGGATGACGGCCTCAAAAGCGAGGGCGTCGGTGAAATTCGGCCGGGTCGGCGGTCCGCCGGCGATCGCGCGCAGCATGCTGGCCGCCTCGATCGTCTTCAGGTCGCCGAAACCGAGTTGATGTCCGGGCGCCGGGCAGAATGCGCCATAGGGGGGATGGCCGGGGCCGGTGAGAATGGTGCGGAAACCCTGGCGCGCGGCCGGTCCGTCATTCACGTAGAGCGTCAGCTCGTTCATGCGTTCCTGGCTGAACGAGAGCGTACCTCGGGTCCCGTGGACTTCCCAGTCGAGCCGGTTCTTGCGTCCCCAGGCCACCCGCGAGGTGCACAACGTCCCCTGTGCACCGCTTGCAAAGCGCACGATGGCCGACGCCGTGTCCTCGTTCTCGACCGCGGCGCGGCCGGAGCCATCCGACAAAGGGCGCGTCGCATGCACGATCTGCGTGTCGGCGATCAGGCTGGCGATCGGCCCCATCAGGGCGACGGCCATGGACACGAGATGGCAGCCCAGATCGCCCAGCGCGCCGAGGCCGGCTTCGGTGCGTTTTGCCCGCCATGTCCAGGCGAGGTCGGGATCGGCCTGATAGTCCTCGTCGACCCAGCCGCGGAAATGCACCGGCCTGCCGATGACGCCGTCGGCGATCAGGCGGCCGGCATGGGTGAAGGCGGGATTGTGGACGTAATTGTAGCCGACCAGCGTGGCGAGGCCCGCCTTTTCGGCCGCGGCCGCCATAGTCCGCGCATCGGCGAGCGTGATGGCGAGCGGCTTTTCGCAATGGACGGCCTTGCCCGCCTGCAGCGCCGCCAAGGCCATCTCGCAATGCAGGGCGTTCGGCGTCGTGATCGATACCAGGTCGACATCAGGATCCTCGACGATCGCACGCCAGTTGGACGTCGCCGCGGCAAAGCCGAACTGATCGGCGAACGCACTTGCGCGCCCGGGCTCGCCGTCGCACAGGCTTGCCATGCGGACGGGCGGCACGTCGCCGAACACCGCACGTGCCGCGCCATAGGCCAGAGCGTGAGCCTTGCCCATGAAGCCGGTGCCGATAAGACCCAGGCCGACCGCCATCGACTCCTCCCGTCTATTGGAATATTTATTCCATGACGGATGCGCCACGATCGGGCGGGAGTCAAGCCAGGAGACCGACATGGACAGTCCAGCCGACGAGGCGCGCCAGCCGCCGGCCAGCGTCGCCGAACTCCTCGGCGCACTCGACCGGATCGATGAGAGCCTGCCCAAACGATTGAAGCAATGTGCGATCTGCCTGCGCGGCAATCTCGATCGCGTGGCCGTGTCGACAGTCGCGGACATGGCGCAGCTGGCCGATGTCCCGCCGTCGGCCTTCATGCGCTTCTGCCAGACGCTGGGATTCTCCGGCTATTCGGAAATGCAGGCGCTGTTCCGCGCCGAATACGCGCAGTTGCGGCCGGACTATACGGAGCGCCTGTCGATGCTGCGGGCGGAGGGCGCCTCGGGTGCCGGCCGGCTCGCGGCCAGCTTCGCCGAGGCCGGCGTCAAGTCATTGATGGACATGTCGAACGAGCTGGACGGCCGGCAGCTTCAGGCGGTGGCGGAGCGCCTTGCTGCGGCGCGCACGATCCATCTGATCGGCCTGCGGCGCGCCTTCGCCGTGGTGGTCTATTTCGCCTATCTCCTCGACAAGATGGGCGTCGCCTCGATGCTGCACCACACCACCGGTCAGATCGAGAGCGACCATGCGATCGGTGCGGATGATGCGCTGTTCGCCGTGACCTTCGCGCCATTTTCCCAGGAGACGCTGACGCTGGCATCGCGGGTCGGCGCGCGGAGCATCCCGGTGCTGGCGCTGAGCGACACCACCATGTGCCCCTTGGGCGACGTGGCCGAGCAACTCCTCATTGCGCGCGAGGTGGAGGTGGGCGGTTTCCGCGCCCCCAATGCCGCCATGGCACTCGTCACCGCACTGGCAGTGGCGATCGGCGGCTTACGCAAGGAAAGGGCTTGACTCTCCCGGTCGCGATATCGCAGATGGAATAATTGTTCCAAAATGCTCGGGAGTGAGGGCGGACGGGAACGAGAAGAATCCGGCTCCGGCCGGTTCCGAATGCGGGCGGTGCCTGCATGTGCTCAACGGGAGGATCCATGAACACGTTCCTGAAAACGACCATCGCCGCCGCGGCCATCGCCTTTGCGAGTCCGGCGCTCGCCCAGCAGATCATCGTGGTCTCGCACGGCCAGGCCAACGACCCCTTCTGGTCGGTGGTTAAGAACGGCGTCGACCAGGCTGCCAAGGACAGCGGCGCCAGCGTCGACTACCGGGCGCCCGAGACCTTCGACATGGTGCAGATGAGCCAGCTCATCGATGCCGCGGTTAACCAGGAGCCGGACGGGCTGGTCGTCTCGATCCCCGATGCCGACGCCCTGGGGCCATCGATCGAGCGGGCGGTCCAGGCCGGCATCCCGGTCATTTCCATGAATTCGGGCTCCGACGCATCCAAGGACCTCGGCGCGTTGCTGCATGTCGGCCAGGATGAGTTCACCGCGGGTAAGATCGCCGGCGAGCAGCTCGCCGAGGACGGCGGCAAGGTCGCGATCTGCGTCAACCAGGAAGTCGGCAACGTCTCCCTCGACCAGCGCTGCGCAGGCTTCGCCGAAGGCTTCGGCGGCCAGGTCGAAGTGATCCCGACCCAGAACGACCCGGCCGAAGTAGAATCGAAAATCCAGGCCGCGCTGACGTCCAATCCGGACATCGATACGGTGCTGGGGCTCGGTGCGTCGCTCGTCGGCGAACCGGCGCTGAAGGCCGTCGAGGCCGTCGGCCGGACGGGCGACGTCAAGGTCGCGACCTTCGACCTTTCGGCCAGCTTCCTGGAGGCCGTCGCCGACGGCAAGGCTGCCTTCGCCATCGACCAGCAGCAGTTCCTGCAGGGCTACCTGCCGGTGACCTTCCTGGCGCTCAATGCGAAATACGGTCTGGTCCCGGGCGGCAACGTGCCTTCGGGCCCGAACCTGATCACCCAGGACAAGGCCGCCCAGGTCGTCGAGCTGTCGGCGAAGGGCATCCGCTAGCCTCTGTCAGGCCGGCGAGGAGAGGCGGCCCACGGGGCGCGTCCCGGTCGGCGGACGGGCCCGTCCGCCGACCCGGCCTCGCAACGGCCTGCGAAGGAACCGGCGAGGCGTCCGAAGCCGCCTGCAGCGGACAGGCACGAGGCGCGAAGCATCTCCGACATGCCATGCCGGCTTTGCGGCCACGGCGAAGCCTTGTCCAGAGGGAGGAACGACGATGTCCGACACACCCCAGATGGTCGCCGACGAGCGCCTCAAGCGTGAGGGTTTCGCGTCCCGGCTGATGAAGCGGCCGGAACTCGGTGCCATCGCCGGCCTGGTTGTCGTGACGGCCTTCTTCATGATCACCGCCGACAGTTCGATGTTCACCCTGTCCGGCATCATGAACTTCATGACCCCCGCCGCCCAGCTGGGCATCCTGGCGATCGGCGCGGCGATGCTGATGATCGGCGGCGAGTTCGACCTGTCGATCGGCTCCATGGTCGCCTTTGCCGGCCTGATCTTCGCCGCCTGCACGGTCACGCTCGGCCTGCCGCTCATCGTGGCGATCCCCATCACCTTCATGGTCGCTGCGGCGGTCGGCTCGGTCAACGGCACGATCGTCCTGAAGACGGGCCTGCCCTCCTTCATCGTTACGCTGGCGTTCCTGTTCATCCTGCGCGGTGCCTCGCTGGTCGGCCTGAAGATCGCGACCGGCGGTTCGACGCAGCTGCGCGGCGTCCGCGACGCCGTCGAGACGGACTGGCTGATGCCGATCTTCTCCGGCGATGCCTTCACCGGTCTGTTTGCCTGGATGGCGGCAAACGGCGTCATCGAAACCTTCTCCAACGGCACGGCGAAGGTGCCGGGGGTTCCCGTCGAGATCCTCTGGTTCATCGGCCTGGCGCTCGTGGCGACCTATGTCCTGACACGCACGCCGCAAGGCAACTGGATCTTCGCCGCCGGCGGCGACAAGGTCGCGGCGTCCAATTCCGGCGTGCCGGTCCGCAAGGTGAAGATCTCACTGTTCATGTTCGCCGCCTGCTGCGGCGCCCTCGTCGCCATCATCACGGTGATGGACGCCGGGTCCACCGACGCACGGCGTGGCTTCATGAAGGAATTCGAAGCGATCATCGCCGCCGTCATCGGCGGGTGCCTGCTGACTGGCGGGTACGGCTCGGCGATCGGCGCCTTCTTCGGTGCGATCATCTTCGGCATGGTCACGATCGGCCTGACCTACACCGGTTTCGATCAGGACTGGTTCCAGATCTTCCTGGGCGGCATGCTGCTCGTGGCGGTGCTCTTCAACAACTACATCCGCAAGCAGGTGACGGGGGAGCGCTGACATGACCAAGCCCATCGTTCACATGGAAAACATCGAGAAGCATTTCGGCAACATCATCGCGCTGGCCGGCGTCAGCTTCGATGTCCTGCCCGGCGAGTGTCACTGCCTGCTGGGCGACAATGGCGCCGGCAAGTCGACCTTCATCAAGACCATGTCAGGGGTCCACAAGCCGACGAAGGGCGAGATCTTCTTCGAAGGCAAACCGATGTCCTTCGACAGCCCGCGCGACGCGATGGAGGCCGGCATTGCGACGGTCTTCCAGGACCTGGCGATGATCCCCCTGATGTCGGTGACCCGCAACTTCTTCATGGGCCGCGAACCCACCAAGGGACGCTGGCTGTTCAAGCGGATGGACATCGAGAAGGCCAACGAGGTCACAATCGAGGAGATGCGCAAGATGGGCATCGCCCTGCGCGGTCCCGACCAGGCGGTCGGCACCCTGTCCGGCGGCGAGCGCCAGACCGTCGCGATCTCGCGAGCGGTGTTTTTCGGCGCCAAGGTGCTGATCCTGGACGAGCCGACCTCGGCACTGGGCGTGCGCCAGACCTCGAACGTGTTGGCCACCATCGAGAAGGTCCGCGATCAGGGGATCGGCGTCGTCTTCATCACCCACAATGTCCGCCATGCCATGGCGGTGGGCGATCGCTTCACCGTGCTGAACCGTGGCCGCACGCTGGGAACGGCGGCACGCGGCGAGATTACCGCCAGCGAGCTCCAGGACCTGATGGCCGGCGGCCAGGAAATGGCCGAGCTGCAGGGCTCGCTCGGAGGAACCGTCTGATAATGTTGAAGGATCTCGATCTCATCACTATCGGCCGATCCTCCGTCGACCTTTATGGCGCCCAGGTCGGGGGGCGGCTCGAGGACATGCGCAGCTTCGAGAAATATGTCGGCGGCTCGCCCACCAACATGGCGACTGGCACGGCCCGGCTGGGACTGCGCTCGGCGCTGATCACCCGCGTTGGCGACGAGCACATGGGCAGGTTCCTGCGCGAGGAACTGCAGCGCGAGGGCGTCGATACGACGGGGGTCGTCACCGATCCGGACCGGCTCACGGCGCTGGTCCTTCTCGGCATTCGCGACGATGAGCAGTTTCCGCTGATCTTCTACCGCGAGGACTGCGCCGACATGGCGCTATGCGAGGACGACATCGACGGGGCCTTCATCGCCCGCGCAAGGGCCGTGGTCGCGACGGGAACCCATCTCAGCCATCCGCGCACCGAGGCCGCCGTCCTGAAGGCGCTGGAACTGGCGCGCGGCAGCGGCGCCCGCACCGCACTCGACATCGACTATCGTCCGAATCTGTGGGGGCTCGCCGGCCATGGCGCGGGCGAGGAACGCTTCATCGCTTCGGCGGCCGTGACGGCCAAGCTCCAGTCCACCCTCCACCTCTTCGATCTCGTGGTCGGGACGGAGGAGGAATTCCACATTGCCGGCGGCACCACCGATACCGTGGCGGCGCTGCGGGCCGTGCGCGCCGTCAGCGGCGCCACGCTCGTCTGCAAGCGCGGCGCGGCCGGGGCGGTCGCCTTCGAGGGCGCGATCCCGGACAGCCTCGACGAGGGGCAGGCCGGGCCCGGCTTTCCCATCGAGGTTTTCAACGTCCTGGGCGCCGGCGACGGCTTCATCTCAGGCCTCCTGAAAGGCTGGCTCGACGGCGAGGACTGGCCGACGTCGCTCGCTTACGCCAATGCCTGCGGCGCCTTCGCCGTCTCGCGGCACGGCTGCACGCCAGCCTATCCGAGCTGGGAGGAGCTTCGGTTCTTTCTCAAGCGCGGCGTGAGGGCGCCGAAGGAAGCCCTGCGCAAGGACGCCGAGCTCGAACAGATCCACTGGTCGACGACCCGCAAGACCGACTGGTCGACCATGCGCGTCTTCGCATTCGATCACCGCATGCAGTTCGAGGAACTGGAAGGGGCGACGCCCGACAGGATCGGGGCCTTCAAGCAGCTCTGCCTGGATGCCGTCTTGCGAGTCCAGGACGGCCAGCCCGGTCACGGCATTCTCTGCGACGGCCGGCTCGGCCGACAGGCGCTCTATCGCGCCGCCGGGCGTGGCCTATGGATCGGGCGACCCGTCGAATGGCCTGGATCGCGGCCGCTCGTCCTCGAGCCCGAGATCGGTCCCGATTTCGGCGGCCTGTCCGAATGGCCGGGCGAGCATGTGGTCAAGTGCCTGTGCTTCTGCCATCCTAACGACGATCCCGGACTCTGGCGGGCGCAGGAGGAAACCGTGCTGCGCCTGTTCAGGGCCTCGCGGCGCAACCGGCTGGAATTCCTTCTGGAGATCATTCCGTCCAAGGTCGGGCCGGTGGACGACACGACTGCAGCGACGGTCATCCGTCGCTTCTACGATCTCGGCATCTATCCCGACTGGTGGAAGCTCGAGCCGATGACCAGCGAGACGGGCTGGCGCAATGCCTGCGCGGCGATCACGCAGAACGACCCGCATGTGCGCGGCATCGTGGTGCTCGGCCTGGACGCCTCCGAGGCGGCGCTGATTGAAAGCTTCTCCGTGGCGGCGCGCTTCGAGCTCGTGAAGGGCTTCGCCGTCGGCCGGACGATCTTCGCCGACGCCGCGAAGGCCTTCATGACCGGCGACATAGGACCCGAAGCGGCCGTGTTGCAGATGGCAGAACGATACAGCCGGCTGTGCAAGCTCTGGGACGATGCACGCCGGGCAGGGGAGAAAGCGGCATGACGACGATCCGTCTGACAGCGGCGCAGGCACTGGTGAAATATCTCACCGCCCAGATGACGGTGGACGGCGAGCCGTTCATCGCCGGCGTGTGGGCGATCTTCGGCCACGGCAACGTCGCCGGCCTGGGCGAGGCACTCCATGCCGAGAAGGACGCCATCCGGACCCTTCGCGGCCACAACGAGCAGACGATGTGCCATGCGGCCATCGCCTACGCCAAGCAGCTGCAGCGCAGGCGGGCGATGGCGGTGACCTCCTCCATCGGGCCCGGCGCGACCAACATGGTGACGGCCGCCGCGCTCGCCCACGTCAACCGGCTGCCGCTGCTGCTCCTGCCCGGGGACGTCTTTGCCAATCGCGGGCCCGATCCGGTGCTGCAGCAGGTCGAGGATTTCGGCGACGGCACGGTGACCGTCAATGACTGCTTCCGGCCGGTGACCCGCTATTTCGATCGCATCATGCGGCCCGAGCAATTGCTGACCGCGCTGCCGCGGGCCTTCCGGATCATGACCGATCCGGCCGAATGCGGCCCGGTATGCCTGGCCTTCTGCCAGGACGTCCAGGCCGAGGCGTACGACTATCCGGAATCCTTCTTTGCGCCGAAAGTCTGGCGGATCCGCCGGCCGAATCCCGATCCGGTGGAACTGGAAGCCGTCGTGCAGCTTCTGAAGACCGCGACGAAGCCGGTGATCGTCGCCGGCGGCGGGGTGCATTATTCCGGCGCGAGCGACGCCCTCGATGCCTTCGTGCGCAAGCACGACGTTCCCGTCGTCGAAAGCCAGGCCGGCAAGTCGGCATTGGCATGGGATCACGATCGCAATTTCGGCCCCGTGGGCGTTACGGGCGCTGCGTGCGCAAATGCGCTGTGCGCCGAGGCCGATCTCGTCCTCGGTGTCGGCACCCGCTTCCAGGATTTCACCACCGGGTCCTGGAACCTCTTCCGCAATCCCGATCGCCGGCTCGTCAGCCTCAACGTGGCGGCCTACGACGCGATGAAGCACGGCGCCGAGCCGCTGTGCTGCGATGCGCAGGTCGGCCTCGAGGCGTTGTCCGAAGCGCTCGGCGACCACGCCTTCGCCCCGCCCGACATGGCGTTGAAGCGCGACTGGTTCGCCGAGGTCGATCCGCTGACGGCAGCCCCGCAGGACACCAACGCGCTGCCCACCGACCAGCAGGTTGTCGGCGCGGTGCAGCGTGCCAGCGGCCGCGACACCGTCGTCATGTGCGCGGCCGGCACCATGCCCGGCGAACTGCACACGCTGTGGAAGGCCCCGCGGCCCGGCGCCTACCATATGGAATACGGCTTTTCCTGCATGGGCTACGAGATCGCCGGGGCGATGGGCATCAAGATGGCCGAGCCCGACCGCGACGTGGTCTGCATGCTGGGCGACGGCAGCTACATGATGGCCAATTCCGAGCTGGCCACGGCGGCGATGCTGGGCCTGAACTTCACGATCGTCGTCACCGACAATCATGGCTATGGCTGCATCAACCGGCTGCAGATGAGCACCGGCGGGGCGGAGTTCAACAATCTCCTGGAGCACGCCCATCACGTGAACCCGTCGCGCATCGACTTCGCGGCACATGCCGCCGCCATGGGCGCCACCGCGTCCCATGTGACGTCGATCGCGGAACTGGAGGTCGCACTGGCCGCGGCGCGGGAGACGGACGGGCCGGTGGTGATCGTGATCGATACCGACCCCTATGCGAGCACCGAGCCCGGCGGCCATTGGTGGGACGTCGCGGTGCCCGAAGTCTCCGCCCGCCCGAAGGTGCAAGCCGCCCGAGAGGCCTATGAAGCGCAATTGCGGGTGCGAGCCGGCGGCTGACCCGCTGCCGCGCGACATCCGCCCTCGATCTCCTGAGACTGGAAACCGGCCATGATCCGTTTCGGCACGAACCCCATCGCCTGGTCGAACGACGACGACCAGACCCTCGGCGCCCACATCTCCCTCGATCAATGCCTGACGGAAGCGGCCGCGATCGGCTTCGACGGGATCGAGAACGGGCATAAATTCCCGTGGTATCCGGCCGAGTTGCGAGACGTCCTCCAGCCCCACGGCCTGGCCTTCGTCTCGGCCTGGTATTCGCTCAATCTACTCGTCCATTCGGCCGAACAGGAGATCGCGCTGATCCAGCCGCATCTCGACCGGCTCAAGGCGCTCGGCTGTACCGTGTGCATCGCCTGCGAGACGTCCAACGCGATCCACGGCAACGACGCGGTCGGGCTGGCGGCCTCGCCCGTCCTGCAGCCGGACCAATGGCCCGATTTCGGCGAAAAGGTCGAGACGGTGGCCGCGCATTGCGCCGCGGAGGGCGTGCCGCTGGTCTATCATCATCACATGGGCACAATCGTCGAGACACCCGCCGAGCTCGACCAGTTCATGGCCCATACCGGCCCGGCGACGAGGCTGCTGTTCGACGCGGGGCATTTCCATTTCGGCGGCAACGGCGTGGATCCGGCGCCGTACCTGGAGCGCCATCTGTCCAGGGTTGCGCATTTTCACGCCAAGAACGTGCGTCCAGCCGTCATGGCCGAGGTGCGCCGCGACGGCCTGTCCTTTCTCGAAGCCGTGCGCCGTGGCGTCTTCACCGTGCCGGGCGACGCGGAGGGCGGCGTCGACTTCGGTCCCTGCCTCAAACTCCTCGCCGAACACGGCTACGACGGCTGGATCGTCATAGAAGCCGAGCAGGATCCGGAGGTCCGCAATCCCTTCGAGTATCAAAGCCTCGGGCTCAAGACGTTGAAGGCACTCGCCGCCGAAGTCGGCCTCACGACCGCCTGAGAACCGACGAAACGTCGCCGATAGCGGCTGCCGGTCGCACGGCCCGACCCTTTGCATCCAAACCCGGAGGACCCGATGCCTGAACTTCTTCGCCGTCCCAAGGGCGACACCGGCCTCGTCCACGACATCACGCCTGCCGATGCCGGCTGGTCCTATGTCGGTTTTGCGCTGCATCGCCTGAAGCCCGGCGAGACGGCATCGGCCGAGACCGGCGAGGAGGAGGCGATCCTCGTTCTCGTCGAGGGCAGGGCGAAGATCCGCGCCGGCGATGAAGATTTCGGCGAACGCGGCTACCGAATGTCGGTGTTCGAGGAGACCCCGCCCCATGCCGTCTACGTGCCGAACGGTTCGAACTGGAGCGTCGAGGCGACGACGGACCTGACGCTCGGCGTCTGCCGGGCGCCTGGAAAGGGGGGACACGCGGCGAAGATCATCGGCCCGGAAGGCGTTCCCCGGATCACCAAGGGCAAGGGCGCCAATGTCCGACACGTCCACGCAATCGCGATGGAGGAGCGTGACGTCGCAGACAGCCTCCTCGTCACCGAGGTCTTCACGCCCGCCGGCAACTGGTCGTCCTATCCGCCGCATCGCCACGACGAAGACGACTTTCCCGAGATGACCTATCTGGAAGAGACCTACTATCACCGCCTCGACCCGCCCCAGGGCTTCGGCTTCCAGCGGGTCTTCACCGAGGATGGCAGCCTGGACGAGACGATGACGGTTCACGACGGCGATGTCGTGCTGGTTCCCAAGGGCCATCACCCCTGCGGTGCGCCGCACGGTTACGGCATGTACTATCTCAACGTCATGGCTGGCCCCCGCCGCCAGTGGCGCTTCCAGAACCACCCCGACCATGACTGGATTGCCCGGCGCGACGCGGACTGAGGAAGCTGTCAGCTTCCAGCTTACAGTCTGAAATCTTGCAATCTCTCGATCACCTATGCAGGCGCCGAAGAACGCGGTGACGACGTCGTCCTGAACGACGTCACCTTTTCCGTGGACGACACGAGCGTCAAGGCTGGGGACCTCCTGTTCGAGGGAGTGACGGGATCGCGGGAAGAGGGATACGCGATCAGACGTTTCTCGACCGATCTGGAACGCGCCAACGCATCAAGCGGCTGGAAGATCGACGACTTCGTTCTTGAAGGCGTTGAGATTGCCGGGGCGGACCAATCCTCGACGACCCCGACGTCGTCCGACCTGTATTTCGAACGCGCGACGCTCGGCGAGGCGCAGGTTACCGAAGGCGGCGAGGTCAGTTTCAGCCTGACCGGCTCGAAGATCGACAACGTCTTTTCCGATAATGGCGTTCTCACCAGCCAGTTCGATCTCGGCAACTTCATGGTGAAGCCGGGAGTTGGCGAGGATGAGCCCTCGGCACCGGCAACCTTGCCGGACATCCTGAACCTGAGCGTAACCGCCAACCAATAGCCCTCACGGGCCGGTTCGGGGCCGATAAAGAGGATGCCTCGCCGTCGCCCCCGAAATGTATCTGACCCTGGCCGGGGCGGTCGCGAAGATTTGTCCACCCACGTCGTTGGCTGGTTCGGCGATTGTGACAAGCTGTCGATGAGCCGGCTCTTTGCGGCGGAGATTCTCGGCATCTATCTCGACGCGCAGAAATACCGGAACGCCTTCGTCGAGGACAGCCGAACGACGCGCGTATGTTCGGCTTCTATCCGAACAGCCGCGGGGGGGTCGACGTCCCCAACTTTATCGGCGAGATGGAGGCCGAGCTGGCCATCGTCGCCGCGCGCACGGGTGGGCAGGGCTTCGTCGAGGTCGTCGAGACGATCCTGTCGGCCCTTGGCCGGAGTGGAAACGAAATGCAGCGGGAGGGCGCGGATGCGCGATAGCGAACGGGCCTTGCGCCAGACGATCATCGATCTGTGCCTGGAGATGAACCGCAACGGCATCAACCAGGGCACGTCGGGCAACATCTCGGCGCGCCATGGCGAGGCGATGCTGCTGACGCCGAGCGCGACGCCCTACGAGGAGCTGACGCCGGAGATGATCGTCTCCATGCCGCTGGACGGCGACGGCACAAACTGGTCCGGACCGCTGACGCCCTCGACCGAATGGCGCTTTCACCGCGACATACTGCGCGCACGGCCCGATGCCGGCGCGGTCGTCCATGCCCATCCGGTCTTCGCCACGAGCCTCGCGATGACCCGTCGCGCGATCCCCGCCTGCCACTACATGATCGCCGTGTTCGGCGGCACCGATGTCCGCTGCTCGGGCTATTCGCGCTTCGGCACGGAAGCGCTGTCGCGCGAGGCGCTGGCGGCGCTGGACGGGCGCACGGGATGCCTGCTCGCCAATCACGGTGCCATCACCATCGGCAGCGATCTCGCCAAGGCGATGTGGCGCATGGTCGAGCTGGAAACGCTGGCCCGGCAATATCACCACAGCCTGCAGCTCGCGGGCGGTCCGGTGATCCTCAGCGATGCCGAGATCGCCGAGGTCTTGGAGGCGTTCGGGAGCTACGGCCTGCAATCCCGCGACGCGGCAGCGCTCGGATGAACGCGCCCGCCGCCCTCCGTCTGCAACCACCGGCTCACCTGGGCTCTGCTGCCTCTTGGGGTCGCAGGTCGAGAAGCGTGCCCTGCTGCCGTCAGCCCATGCGCGGGCCGACCATGCCGAAGCGGGCGCCATGCGGATCCTCGCAGACCATCGAGAAGGCGCCGCCGGGAATTTCGTCGGGGCCGTGGATCGCCTTGCCGCGCGCCGAAGACAGGCGCCGATGAGCGGCATCGATGTCCGGGACCATGAAGTAGTACTGCCAGCCGAGGCGGCCGCCCGGCGCTTCGCCCATGAGCGCGCCGAAACGCACCGTCCCGCATGTCAGGAAGCGATAGTCGCCGAGCTCGCCCATCGGCATTGCGCCCTCCTGGTGCCAGCCGAACACCGTGCTGTAGAAGGCGAGCGCCGCCTCCGGGTCCTTCGCCGAGAGTTCGTTCCAGACGGCATGACCGGGCATGGCCTCGTCAGCTTGCTGGAAGGCGTGGCTTTCCTCGCTGCTTTCCCCGCGCATGACGTAGAATATCGCCCCATGAGGGTCGGCGAGCATCGCCATGCGACCGACGCCGTCGATCGCCGTTGCCGGCATGTGGGTCGCGCCGCCGGCCTTCTCGACGGTGTCGACAGCGGCATCGACATCGGCGACGGCCAGATAGCCCACCCATGCGGCGTCGGTCTCCATGCCGTCCTGTTGCTTCATCAGGCCCGCCACGGGCATGCCGTCGGGCGCCGAGATGATGCGGTAGTCCATGCCGGGATGACCCGACGGAGCGAAGCTCCAGCCGATGACTTCGGCGTAGAATTCCTGCGCGGCGTCCGGGTCGGGGGTCAGGAGCTCGTACCAGATCGGGGTTCCTGCGGCATTGGCCATGATTGGTCTCCTGCAGTGTTCAGGTAGTGGGGCATGGGCATTGGATGACGGACGCGGAGGGCGCCGCCGGGAGTCATGTGTGGAAAGACGCGCTGCCCATCCGGGATCTGGATGACGGTCAGTCCCGGTCGGGCGCTCCGAGCGGAAACAGCGGCCGGTACGGACGGGCCTCCTCGATACAGCGCGCAAAGGACGGACGAGTGTTGAGACGATTGCGGTAGGCCCGCACATGAGCGAAGCGTTCGGCGATCGGGTGGGTCCAGTCGGCGTAGAACAGTTGCGGCGCCGCGGCGCAGTCCACGAGGCTGAACCCTTGGCCGGCAGCCCATTCGCGTCCCGCCATCCTCTGGTCGATATAATCGTAGGCGGTCTCGAGCGCCTGTCTGGCGCGGGCCACACCCTCCGGATCGTGCATGCCGTCCGGGCGCATCGCGTCTTCGACGCATTTCTGCTGCGGCGTCGCGACGTAATTGTCGAAGAACCGATCCCAGAACCGGACCTCCAGCGCCGCCTCCGGATTGGCGGGGATCAGCGTGACCGGTCCGGGATGGTGCAGGCCCAGATGCTCGACGATGATCGAGGCCTCGATCACAGGCTGGCCTTCATCGACGAGCAGCGGAAACTTGCCGAACGGCCAGATGACCTTCACCTCGTCCATCGCTGCCGGATCGTTCGGTCCCAGGACGCGGTAATCGAAAGTCGTCGCGTTCTCGTAGAGGGCGGTCAGCACCTTCTGGCAGTATGACGAGAACGGGTGGGCGTAGAGGGTCGGCATGACAGCGGCCTCAATCTTCGAGGGCGAAGGATCCGGTCGCCACAGCCCCGGCCGGCTCATAGACTCCGATGATGACGCCGCTCTGCGACACCCGGTGATCGAGAAGGTGCCAGGCACCGGGCTCGGAATCCCGCAAGGCGCGCTTGCCGCGACCGAGGATCATCGGAAAGGTGATCAGGAACAGCCGATCGATGAGACCTGCCGACAGCAAAGCGGGGTAAAGCGTGCTGGAGCCCTGCACGATCAGGTCGGGGCCGGTGGTCTGCTTCAGTGATGCGACGGCCTCGATGTCCGCCAGGGCATGGGAATTGGCCCAGGCGAGCGGGGCGGATGATGTCGTCACGACATATTTTGCAGCCTGGTTGAACCTGTCGGCGAAGGCGTCGCCGGTGATGCGCGGCCAGTGTGCCGCGAAGATGTCGTAGGTTGCCCTGCCGAGCAGCAGATCGAACGGGCCATCGAACACCTCGTCCATGAAGGCGCCGACCGTTTCGTCGAAATGCGGCGCGGTCCAGCCGCCGAGCGAGAAGCCGC
This sequence comes from Aurantimonas sp. A2-1-M11, assembly GCF_036549475.1. Taxonomy (NCBI): domain Bacteria; kingdom Pseudomonadati; phylum Pseudomonadota; class Alphaproteobacteria; order Hyphomicrobiales; family Aurantimonadaceae; genus Aurantimonas; species Aurantimonas sp. A2-1-M11. The sequence continues at coordinate 64,892 of NZ_JAZHLI010000017.1, forward strand.
CGCTCTCGTCCTCCTGCGGTCCGCCCGGCGCCTGGACGACACCGTCCAGCGACTGGAACAGGCCTGCCGTAATTCGCCGCATCGTGAAGCTCCCCAAGGTCGGCCGTGCAAGATGCAATCGCGTCGTCCACCGGGACCTTGCGCGGCGGCGTCGAATTCTGGGTCAGGCTGCGCGCTCGTATCGCGCGGCATTCTGCGGGAACGGTGCGAGCTGATCGGCGAGGGCTTTCTTGAACGCCGGCCGCGCCGTGTGGCGCGCGACATAGGCGTCGAGCACCGGAAAGGCCTGGAGTATCTCGGTGTGACCGAGCGTGCGCAGGACCGTCGTCATCATCAGATCGGCCACGGAGAAGTCGCCGAGGAGACCGTCGCGGTCGCCGAGCGCCGCTTGGAGCTGGTCGAGCCGCTGCTGAACGGCGTCGACCACGCCGGGCCGCATCTTCGCCTTGGCGCCGGAATCGCCGGGAAAGAAATCGAGTTCGGCAAGCATCGCGATCGGCGGCTCGACCGAATTGATACTGGCGAAGACCCACGAGAGCGCAAGGTCGCGCCGGTGGGCATCGGCCGGCAGAAGCGCATCGCTCGCCTCGGCGATCCGCCAGACGATGGCACCGGATTCGAACATCGTCTGTCCGTCGATCTCCACGGCCGGAACCTGGCCGAAGGGCTGGCGCGCCAGATTGTCCGGCGCGGTCTGCGAGCCCTGCTCCAGGATGATCGGCTGGTAATCCAGCCCGGCCTCTTCCAGGGCCCAGCGCACGCGCAGGTCGCGGACCTGTCCCTGCGCGAAGGACGGCACCCAGTCATAGGCCGTCACAGCGATCCTGGCGTTGCGCATGGTCACCTCCTCTTCACCGCCTGCAATCATGCCGCAGTATCTGATCAGGGTGCCGGTTTGCCCGGCCGATGCGTCAACCCGGCGACCGGTGTCGCGCGGGGATCTGTCGTCGTCCGTGGGCTCGGCGTCTCGGTTGGAAGGATGCGCTAAGGTTCGCCCAAAGTGGCGGGATCGGAGCCGGTTTGCTCCCGCGCGGGCCTCCCCGGTTCGGGCGACGGATCTGTTGACAGAAAGGTTGATATCAACATATAAAAGGCATGTCAACGGCCATCGAATCACCGCCACAGGTGTCCTACGAGACAACGCTTCTCGTCCGGGATCACTGTTTCTGCCTCCACGCCCAGCGGGCGGCGAGGGCCATGGCGCGCCGCTTCGACGAGGCGCTGCGGCCCACCAGCATTACCAGCGGCCAGTTCTCGCTGCTGATGTCGCTGAATCGCCCGAAGCCACCGACCCTCGGCTCCGTCGCCGGGCTCCTGGCGATGGACCGGACCACGCTGACGGCCAACCTCAAGCCCTTGGAAAAGCGCGGCCTGTTGACGGTGGCGCCCGATCCGGATGATCGGCGGGCACGGCTGCTGTGCCTGACGCAGGAGGGGCACTCGGTGCTCGCCGACGCCGTGCCGATCTGGCATGCGACCCAGGATGCGATCGAGGCCGCCCTGGCTGACCCGAGCGCATTGCGGGCAGGGCTCAATGCGCTCGCATGACCTCTCGCCCGCTTTCAGGGCAGATGATGCATTCGGCGGCGATGCCGGAGCGCGCGCCGCCGTGTCAGCAGGCTTGCCAGGGGATCGCAAATAACAGTTCGACGGACGGAGGCGACCTCTCATCGGAAGCTGGAAGCGAAGGCCGTCGCCCGTAGGCGAGCAGGATCTCGGTTTTCCGAAACGCCGCCTGGACCGAGGATCACCTCGCAAGGGGCCGGATGCCTGGTCGCGTTCTCGTAGCCAAGGCCGAATTCCGTATCGCCCAATGGCATCCAATGGGCCTCGCCGCTCCAGCGCACCCGATGGCTTCCGCAGTCGCCCGGTTCATGCCCCGTTTCGCTAGATCCCCTTTCGCCCGAGATCCCGCATCTTGTCGAGCCATTTGCGGCGCTTTGGTTCCTTCGCGTTTGCGACCATGCCGAGGAGGGTCCAGCGAACGGGCCTGATGCCGACGAACCGCAGGATGCCGTGCTCCAGCGCCTTCAGCCCGTGTGCGCCGTACCACAGCCGATAGGCGAGGGCCGGCATGCCCATCGTCACCACGACACGGGCGGAGCGGCCGGCCAGCAGCTTCCGGGGCAATTTCCTCTCCTGATATGCGAAAGCGACGCCGGGGCGCATGACCTGCTCCAGGAACGCCTTCACCAGTGCCGGCATGGTCCCGAGCCACAGCGGAAACACGAGCACCACGTGATCCGCGGCCGTGATCGCGTCCCGTGCGGCAGAGAGGGTGTCCGGCACCGGATCGTGCTCGAAGGCGTGCTGCGTGCGCAGAAGCGGAATATCGAGCGTCGCCAGATCGATCCTGTGCGTCACGTGCCCGGCCTCCTGCGCACCCGCATCATAGGCATCGGCCAGTGCGCGGCAGAGACGCCGTGAATCGGGATCGGGATGGCCTTGGATGATAGCGATCTGGCGGGACATGGCATCCTCGGCTTGGCTGCGATGGCCCATAGAGCCGCCGGTTCACAGGCCCGTCCTTGATGCAGATCAAGGGCACTGGTTGCCATGGCATCCGCCGCCCGGCTCCGGCACGAAGACCTGGCGGCCGAGCGCGTTGCGGATGTTGGGACTCTGCCGTCCCAGGACGGCCGCCGCGCATCCGCAAGGCGATCCTCAACTCTGCCGTCCGCGCGTGCGGAGCGCAGCCTCAGCCGTTCCGTGCTTGCGTGACGGCCTGCTGCATGTCGGCCGGCGCCACCACGCCCGGAAAGAGAACGGTCCCGACCACATAGGCGGGCGTGCCCATCAGGCCGAAATTCTCAGCCTGGGCGCTGTTGCGCTGGAGGATACCGTTGATCCTGTCGCTGTCGGCATCATAAGCGGCATCGAGGGCCGCGATCTTGAAGCCGGCCTGGGTCAGCGTCGCCTCGACCTGTTCGGGCGTCAGCCGTCCGGGCGTCGCCATCAAGGCCGCCAGCGCCTTCGGGTGATGCTCGCCGGCGGCGAGCGTCAGGCGGGCCGCGTAGAGCGACGCCGGCCCGAAGATCGGCCAGTCCTTCATCACGTGGCGGATGCCGCCATCCTCGTGCACCAGCCTGACCACGTCGGGATGCGCCTGTTTGCAGTAGGGGCACTGGTAATCGAAGAACTCGACGATGGTCACGTCGCCCTCCGGGTTGCCGAGCACCGGCACCTCGGGGTCGAACAGGACGGCCTCCTTCGACATGGGATCGGGCGCGGCTGAGGCGATTCGGGCGATCAGCGGCATTGCGCCGAGCGCAAGGCTGCCTGCGAGCAAACTGCGGCGGTCGAGACGGCTCATGACGTTTCTCCTGCTGCGTTGGTCTGCGGCCGGCCGTCCGGCCCGAGCACCACGATCCGGGTTTGCGGCGGCACCCGCTGATTGAGGTCGATGACGTCCTGGTTGAGCATGCGGATGCAGCCCGACGAGACGGCCTGGCCGATCGACCATTCCTGGTTGGTTCCGTGGATACGGTAGAGCGTGTCGCGGCCGCCCTTGAAGAGATAGAGGGCGCGGGCGCCGAGCGGGTTTTCGATGCCGCCTTTCATGCCGTCGCGCAGTTCGCCGCCGTATTTCTCCGGCTCGCGCTTGATCATGTCCTGGGTGGGCGTCCAGCGTGGCCAGGCGGCCTTGCGCGCGATGAGGCCCTCTCCGGTGAACTCCAGGCCGGCCTTGCCGACGCCGACGCCGTAGCGCATCGCCTTGCCGTTCTCCATGACGAGATAGAGGAAACGGGCATGCGGATCGACGACCACCGTGCCGATCGGCTCGTCGGTGGCATAGTCGACCACCTGGCGGATGTTGCGCGGGTCCATTTGCGCCGGGTCGACGGCCGGGATCTGCCAGCCATTGTCCTCGACGGCCCCGTACATCTGCCCGATCCGGGGGTCGGTCGGCGGCGGTGTGGGGGCATAAGCGAGTTGCGACTGAGTCTGGTCGGTCGTGGAGCAGGCGGCAAGCGCCAGCCCCGCGAGAACGAGCATGGCTGCCCGCGGCAAGGTTTTCAGCATTCTGATCTTCCTGGGTCTGGACTGGGTGGGTCTGGATGGGCGGACGCGCTTAGGCGACGGAGCCCCCTGCACGGCGCACGACCACTTTCGCGCCGACGGGAACGCGGTTTTCGAGGTCGATGACGTCCTGGTTGAACATGCGGATGCAGCCCGACGAGACCGACCGGCCGATCGTCGACGGCTCGTTGGTGCCGTGGATCCGGTAATAGGTGTCCTGGCCGCCGCGATAGAGATAGAGGGCGCGCGCGCCGAGCGGGTTGCCGAGGCCGCCTTCGAGGCCGCCCGCATAGGGGCCGAACCGCTCGGGCTCGCGCTTCAGCATGTTGGGGGTGGGCGTCCAGCCCGGCCACTCGGCCTTGCGGGCGATCGTGGCGTTCCCGGCGAAGGCGAAGCCCGCCTTGCCGACGCCGACGCGGTAGCGCATGGCCTTGCCGTCGTCCTCGACGAGATAGAGGAAATGCGCGGCCGGATCGACGACGATGGTGCCCGGGGCTTCAGAGCCGGCGAAGTCGACGATCTGGCGCCGGTTCTCGTCGGTGAGGTGGACGGCGGGAATGGCCGGGATTGAGCGGCCATTGTCCTCGAAGGCGGCATAGCGCGGATCGCCGACCAGGCCTGGCGCGGCGTAGCCAAGCACGGTCCGGGGCAGGTCGCCGACGGACGAGCAACCCGCCATCGCAAGGAACGTCGCGGCGAGCAGGCCGGTGCGGTGAAAGCTTTGGAAGGTCATGTCAGTCCGATTCCGCCTTGGCGCTATCGATTCCCGCCGCGAGGGCTTCGCGCGAGATCTCTCCAAAATGCAGCGAGCGGAGCGTTCCGGTCGCGTCGAGAAACAGCGTGGCCGGGTAGCCGGAGACGCCGTAATGCTGTGCGAGCGCATACCCACGATCAAGCAGGACATGGTCGATTTTGAGGTTGGCCCTCGCCATGAACTGCGACGCGGTTTGCGCGCCTTCGCCCTGGTTGGCGAAGACGAACACCGCGTCGTCGCGGGCTGCGGCCATGCTTACCATCATCGGCATCTCGCGGCGACATGGCGGGCACCAGGTCGCCCAGAGATTGAGGACGACCGGCTTCCCGGCGAAGTCCGACAAAGACCGGTCGGCGCCGTTGAGCATCGCGAAGCTTTCGGCCGGTGCGGCGAGGGCGGTGGTGGTGGCGACGAGTTGCCAGGCGGTGTTCCAGACGACGAACGCGCCGGCCAGCGCGCCGATCGACCATGCCCGCAGGCGGACATCGCGGAAGACGTAGAGCGTGTAGAGCAGCGCGGCGGCGAGCCCGGCCCACACCAAAAAGCCGCCTTCCCGGATGCTGAAGATCCGCAGCGGTTCGGGCGCGAAGGTCTCCCAGTGCAGCGCGACATGCCCGAGCCGGGCCGCGACGAGGCCGATCGGCACGACCGTCAGCGACCAGTTGCCCAGCCGGGTGTCGACTTGGCGCGTGAGGAGGGCGGCGACGGCGAGAAACACGACGAAGGCGATGATGCCGGCAAGGCGGTCGCCCGCGAAGACCAGCGGGCCGAGGGTGAGGGCGGTCATGTCAGTTGCCCCTCGCAAGGCGGACGCGCTCGAGGAAGTCCTCGGCGGAGATCTCGCCAACGACGCGCGATCCGGGCGCCTCGGTGCCGTCGGGGGCGACGAACAGCATGGTCGGCGGCCCGACGACCGCAAGCTCGGACATCAGCGCGGTGGATCCGGGGCGCTCGTCGGTGACATCCACCTTGAGCAGCCGATATCCGGCGAGCCGTGCCTGCACCGCCGGATCACCGAACACTTCGCGCTCGATCACGTCGCAACTGACGCACCAGTCGGCGGTGAAGTATAGCAGCGTCGGCCGGTCGCCCGTGGCGATCGCCTCCGCCACCGCTTCCGGCGCCTCGACCATGTCGAAGCTCAGCGTTTCGGCAACGCGTGCCGCGCCGTTCGAGGCCAGGGGCGCAAGCGGGCGCAGGGGATCATTCGCCCCGGCGACCGCGCCGACGGCGAGCGTTCCCCCGTAGATCAGGGCCAGCACGCCCGCCGTCTGGCCAAGCCGGCGCATTATGCCGCTTTGGCCGCTGCGGCCGCCGAGCCCGCCTAGCGCTACCCCGACGCCGATCAGCAGTGCTGCCCAGAGCCACAGCGACACGACGGGCGGCAGGATGCGGCCGATCATCCAGATGGCGAGCGCCAGGAAGGCGATGCCAAAGGCGTAGGTGACGGCCTGCATCCAGGGTCCGGCCCGGGGCATGATGCCCGCGCCGAATGTGCCGAAGGCGACAAGCGGCACGCCCTGGCCAAGGCCGAGCGCGAAGAGGGCGCCAGCGCCGAGGCTCACGTCGCCGGTCTGGCCGATATAGATGAGCGCGCCGGCGAGCGGCGCCGTGACGCAGGGGCCGACGATCAGCGCCGAGGTGAAGCCGAGGGCTGCGGTCGAGCCGATCCCGCGGCGCCCGGCCGTGGCGCCGGCGACGGCGTTGGTCCAGGCGCTCAGCAGTCGCAATTCGAACAGGCCGAACATCGACAGCGCCAGTCCGACGAAGACCAGTGACACGGCGATGATGGCGGGCGTCGATTGCAGGGCCATCTGGAGATTCTGGCCGGACCAGGCGGCGGCGACCCCGAGCATGCCGAAGGCCATGGCCATGGCCAGCACATAGATCGAGGAATGCAGCAGCCCCCGCCTGGCCGATGAGCGGCCCGTCTGCCGGCCGAGTTGCCCGGCAAGGATGGGGTACATCGGGAAGACGCAAGGGGTGAAGGCGAGGCCGACGCCCAGCAGGAAAAACATGCCGATCGCCCAGGCCGCACCGCCGTCGGCGAGCAGCGATCCGACGAGGCCGCCGGATGCGCGGTCCACCTGGATCCCGGAGTTCGGCGATTGAGCCGTCGCCGGCAGGTTGCTGACCACCGTGCTAGCGCGTGTTGTCTCGAAGGCATCGCGGAAAGTGGATGGCGTCAGCGCCGGCCATTCCGATCCACCGTTGGCGGGACGCGCCAGAGGCTGCCCCTGGGTCCCTGGCCCGCTTTGCGCCGCCGCCAGTTCGATCGTCCGCGTCACCGGCCGGTAGCAGATGCCATTCTCCTGGCATCCCTGAAACGAGACGGCGATCTCGGAGGCCCCGGCCGGCACCGAAGCCAGCGTGGCTGTCGCCGCGTCGTGGAAGACCTCCATGGTGCCGAAATTCGGGTCGTCCTTTGACTCGCCGCGGGGCAGGTCGAGCGGGATGCTCCTGCCCGTCGGGGTCGTCGCCGCAATCTTGTCGCGATAGAGGTAGTAACCCTCGGCGATCGCCCAGCGCAGTTCGACGCCACCGGTGGCGGTCGCGGTGCCGGTCAGCGCGAAGGCCTTGTCGACGGCCAGCGGCTCCGACTGGGCGCCGGCCGCAACGGGTGCTCCGATGGTGACGGCCATGATGGCCGCGGCCAGGAAACGTCTGATCGCCATGATCCTCTCCGGTCGACTTCTTGGACCGGGTGGTCGGACTCCAAGCTTAAGGCAGCCTTAAGGTGGATGGGCAGGATCGCAGTCGTCGGCAGCAACGGACCGGAGCAGGAATGCGCATACTCATCGTGGAGGACGACGACATCATCGGGAACGGCCTGAAGGTCGGTCTCGGCATGAGCGGCTTCACCGCCGACCTCGCCGATTGCTGCGAGGCTGGGGAAGCGGCGCTGGCGGTCGGCGGGTTCGACGCCGTGATCCTCGACGTCATGCTGCCCGACGGATCGGGCCACGAGATGCTGGCGCGGCTGCGCCGACGCGGCGACACGACGCCGGTGCTGCTGCTGACCGCCCTCGACTCCTTGCCCGACCGGGTGCGGGGCCTCGACGGCGGCGCCGACGACCATCTCGGCAAGCCGTTCGAGCTCGACGAGGTTGCAGCACGCCTGCGGGCGCTGCTGCGCCGAGCCTCGACGCGTGCCGGCAGCTTCCTCGAATGGGGCGGCGTGCGGCTCGACCCCGCGACGATGACGGCCGTCAAGGATGGCCACGAAATCCGCCTGTCGCGGCGCGAATTCGCCGTCTTCCACGCCCTGATGCAGCATCCCGGCGCGATCCTCTCCAGGCCGCAGCTGGAGGAAAAGCTCTACGGCTTCGACGAGGGCGTGGAGAGCAACGCCGTCGAGGTACATGTCCACAATCTTCGCGCCAAGTTCGGCAGCCGCTTCATCGAGACGCTGCGCGGCGTCGGCTACCGCCTGCGCAGGCCCGACCAATGACCGGGTCGCTGAAGGGTCGGCTATTCCTGCTGCTGCTGGTCACGACGGGGGTCGTCTGGCTGTCGGCCACCGCCTGGATCTACGTCAGCACCCGTGCTGAGGTGGAGCGCGTCCTCGACGCGCGGCTGATGGAAGCGGCACGGATGGTGTCCTCGCTGGTCCAGAGCCAGGACATCGACATGGATGCCGCGGCGCAGATTGCCGCCCCGGCCGTCGATGCCGCGCGCGGTCCCTACGAGCGACATCTGTCCTGCCAGATCTGGTCGCTCTCGGGCTCGCTGCTGGGCCGTTCCGACGGGGCTCCCGCCGAGCGGCTGTCCAATCATACGGACGGCTTCGCCGAGCGGATCGTCGACGGGGAAACCTGGCGGGTCTATGCGGTGCGCGATCCGTCCAGCGGCGTCGAGGTCCTCGTCGGCGACAATCTGGAAATGCGCGCGCGCCTGGTCCGCGACATGGTCAAGGGCCTGCTGCTGCCGATGCTGCTGATCGCACCCCTGCTGGCAGGCATAATCTGGCTCGCCGTCCGGCGCGGCATGCGGCCGCTCGACCGGCTCGCCGCCACCCTCGGCGAGCGCGAGGCCGACGGGCTGCACCCGTTGCCGAGCGAAGCCAGCGTCTCCGAGATCCGGCCGGTGGTTGCATCGCTGAACGGGCTCCTGGAGCGGGTGGCTTGGGCCCGCGACCACGAGCGGCAGTTCCTGGCCTATGCGGCGCACGAGCTTCGCACGCCCCTGTCCGGCCTGAAGACCCAGGCCCAGATCGCCACGCGAAGCGACGACGCTGCAATCCGCTCGGCAGCGCTCGCCCAGATCGTCACGGCCGTGGACCGGACCTCCCGCCTGGTGCGGCAGCTTCTCGCCACGGCGGAGGCCGAAGCGGTGTCCGCCGAGGACGACCGGTCGCCGGTCCCGCTCGCGCCGCTACTGCACGATCTGCTCGGCGACCAGAGGGCACGGCTGGCGGAGAAGGGCGGACATCTCGTCGTCGATGCCTCGCTGCACGACATCGTGGCAGGCAACCAGAGGCTGGTCTGCCTGGCCTTGCGGAACCTCGTCGAAAACGCCGTCAGCCACTCGCCGCAGGGCGGCACCGTGGTGCTGCGCCGGTCCGGTGCAGCGATCCTGGTGGAGGACGAGGGGCCCGGCATGCCGGACGACGAGTTGGCCCGGGCCACGGAGCGCTTCTTCCGCGGCAGGGACCATGTGGCCGTCGGCAGCGGGCTGGGGCTCAGCATTGTCAAGCTGTGCGCCGAGAAGCTCGGCGGAAATATCGAACTGTCGAATCGCGCATCCGGGGGACTTGCGGCGCGCCTGACGATTCCGGACTTGCAGGTACGAGAAGCGCAGGCGTGCCAGTCATCGTAGGCGGCATCGTCGAACATCGCCATGATAGCGTCCAGGCAGAGCCCCGGAGTTCGCGGAAGGGCCGCGCAATCATCTTTTTCGTCCCTCACGCGAACGGCGAATGACAACTGCGAGTGCGGGCCGTGCAACAAGTTCGCACCATCTGTTCATCGGGAGCATCACGCGTGCCCAGCGAGCCTTCGACGGCTTCGCCGTTGGCTCGGGAAAAGCCGGAAGAGTTCCGCCCGGCCCTCGAGCAGTTCCGGGCCAACAGCGCAGCCGTGATCGCAGCCGAGCCCGTCGCCGTCGGCGCCTCGCTATCGCCGCAGGACCTCCCCGAGCGTCTTGCCGGTGTTAAGGAGGTGGATGCGCCAGGTCGCGGCGGCGGCCGCGCTGTCGCGGGCACGAAGCGCGGCCATGAGCGCTTCATGTTCCTGAAAGGCTTGCAGCCATCGATCCGCATCGAGGATCGCCATGTACCGCCCGCGCTGTGCCCGCAGCATCAGCCGCTCATGCACATATTGCAGTTCCTCGTTGCCGCTCGCCGTCACCAGCTTCTGATGGATCGCCGAGTTCAGGTCGAAATAGGCATCCTTATCACCCGCGTGGAAGGCCTTCGCCATGGCGGCGTGCATGGCTTCGAGCTCTGCAATCTCCCCGTCGCTCATGCGCCGGGTAGTCAGTTCCGCTGCAAGGCTCTCGACGGAAGCGATGACCTCGAACAGCTTGACCGCCTCCTCGCCCGTATACGGCGCGACCCGCGCGCCGCGATTCACCTCGATCACCACGAGCCGTTCCTCGGCCAGCACCTTCAGGGCTTCGCGCAGGGGCGTCGGCGAGACGCCGAGTCTGTCCGACAGGCTGGCCACGGGCACCTTTTCGCCCGGCTGCAACTCCCCGTGGATGATCATCTGCCGCAGCGTCTCGGCAACCTCGTGATGCAGGGAATGGCGCCGGATGCGCGCCTTTGCGGGGCGGTCGCCGGACGGACGGCCGGATCGCGGAAGGGTGCTGGAGATCGGGCTCAACTCAGGTCTTTCTCGGCAGGCCTCGTTACCTCTATGTACGCCAAACGACCAACTGGAGATAATCCCATGCAGCCTGCCGGCCCGTCATCCCGTTCCCTGCCATACGCCCGGTCGCCAGTGGCTGCCCGATGACCGGCCAGCCAAATCCCGTCGAAGCCTTGGCGGCAGCGTTGATCGCGGCGCGGCGCTCGCATCACCCGATGGTCCGCGACGAGGCCGATCGCCTCGGGGAGATGATCGGCCCCGACGGCGCCTATGCGGTCCAGCAGCTTGTCTGTGACGCGTGCGGCCCCGCCGTTGCCTGGAAGACCGGCCGCAAGAGACCGGAGGATCCGGTGATCGCCGCCCCGGTGCTGGAGGGTGGCCTGCGAGCGTCCGGGGCTGCGTTCTCGACGCGCGAACTGGGCGCCTGCGGCGTCGAACTCGAGATCGGCTTTCGCCTCGAGCGGCCGTTGCCGCCGCTGGACTCGCCCGATTTCCCGACGCTGGCGCGTGCCTGCGTGACCCCCATACCGGTCATCGAGATCGTCGACGGCCGGATGGACGGATTCATGGAGGCGACGCCGCTCGCCAAGCTGGCCGACAACCAGATCAATGGCGGCCTGGTCTACGGCACGCCGTCGGAAGCGGGTGGGCTCGATCTCGGCCAGCCGGAGGTCCGGCTGACATTCAATGGTCAGGACGTTGTGTCCGGCCGCCAGCCCGTGCCGGGTGGCGACGCGTTCTCGGTCTTCATGGCATTTGCGCGGATGGTCGGAACCCATTGCGGAGGCCTGCGGCCGGGCCAGATCGTCACCACCGGATCGCTTTCGGGCCTGCCGTTCGTTCCGCCGGGCACGAGGATCGACGGCTGGATCGCGGGCCTGGGCCATGTGCGGACCGCCTTCGTCGAGGCCAATGCCGACGGCGGTCAGGATGCGGCGATGTCCGGCCAGCGATCGTCCCATGGACATCGTTCCTCATAGGCGGCCCCGACGGCCAGAAGCAGCGCTTCTGCGCCGAGATCGCCGACCAGTTGAAAGCCGATCGGCAGGTCTGCTGGTCGGACCTGGCAGGGCAGGTTGATGGCAGGGTGGCCGGCGGCGTTCACCCAGCCTGTATAGACGGCGTGGCCCCGCGGGCCGACGGCCTGGCCGTCGATCCTGTCCGGAAAGGCCGTCGTCGCCTCCCATGGCATCGCGGCGCAGGACGGCATCAGGATCAGGTCGAACGACGCGAAGGCCTGGGACACGCGCCTACGAAGCGCAGCGACGGTCTCCATGATCTCCAGAAGATCGCTGGCGGACCGCGCTGCGCCGCGCTCTGCCATGGCGACATATTTGGCGTTTGCCTTGTCGGCGAAGCAGGGCTCGACGGCCAGAAGGCGTGCGAGTCCGATCTCGGCGATCGACGACCAGACCGCCGCGAGCCCCGCGCAGTCGAAGGGCAGATCGGCCTGCGTGACGTCGTGACCCATGGCGGTGAAACTGTCCGCTGAGGCACGCACGGCCGAAAGGATCTCGGGCGCGCACGGGTTGGCGTCGATCCGCTCGACCAGCAGGATGCGCAGCGGCCGCCTGATCGTCTCTGGTGTGGGACGCCGGCGCGATGCGGGATCGGCGCGGTCGGACCCGGCAAGGACGCTGTCGAGGAGCGCGGCATCGCGGATCGAGCGGGTGAAGCAGCCGACGACCTCGAAGTCGAGCAGCACCTGCGGTAGGCCGTCGGCGCGTGGCACGTGGCCGTTCCCAGGCTTGAAGCCGACCAAGCCCGTATAGGCCGCCGGACGCCGAGTCGAGCCGCCGCCATCGGTGCCGATGCCCACCGGCACGAGCCCGGCCGCGACCGCCGCGACCGATCCGCCGCTCGATCCACCCGGCGTTAGGTCCGGCGACCAAGGGTTGCGGGTGACGCCGAAGAGATCGTTCGACGTGTAGCCCTCGACGGCGAATTCGGGCGTGTTCGTCTTGCCGAGTAGAATCGCGCCGGCCTCGCGCAGCCGGCGGATCGGCAATTCGTCCTGCGGCGCGATCGTGTCGGCATAGAGCCGGCTGCCGAAGGTGGCGGGCATTCCCGCCACGGCGAGATTGTCCTTCACCGCGACCGGCACGCCGTCGAGGGCGCCCTGGGGCGTGCCGTTTCGCCAGCGTTCGGCCGACGCCTCGGCCTCGGCGCGGGCCGTGGGCGACAGGCAGACGAAGGCGTTGAGCGAGGGATCGATGCGGGCGATTCGCGACAGGGCCTCGTCGACCGTCGCCATCGGGTCGATCGCTCCCTGCCGGTATCCCTCAACCAGCGCCGAAGCGTCGAGGCGCCAGCTTTCCGTGGCAGAAGAGGTCATGTGCGATCAGCCCGACATGTTGCGCGGCAGCCAGAGGACGATCTCCGGCGCGAAGATGAGGAGGATGGTGAAGGCGATCATGATCAGTGCGTAGGGAAATGCGCCGTAGACGACGTCGGTGAAGGGCCCGCCGTCCTTTCGCACGCCCTGCACGACATAGAGGTTCATGCCGACCGGCGGCGTGATCATGCCGAGTTCGCACATCAGGACGACGAAGATGCCGAACCAGATTGGATCGACCCCGGCGGCCGTGACCACCGGTAGCGCGATGGGGATGGTCAGGACCTGCATCGACAGGACGTCCATGAACATGCCCAGGAACAGATAGAAGACGATCAGGATCAGAAGCAGGCCGGTCGCCGACAGCCCGAAGGAGGCGACCCACTGGGTCATCGCCTGGGCGGCCCCGCCAAGGGCCAGGGTGACGTTCAGCATGAAGGCCGCCGTGATGATCAGGAGGATCATGCCGGTGGTCTTGGCGGATTGACGAAAGCAGATGTCGACGACCTCCCAGGTCAGCCGGCCTTCGCGGAAAATGAAGCCGATGGCCACGACCACCGCGAGGGCGGCCGATTCCGTCGGCGTGGCGATGCCCGCATAGATGGAGCCCATGACGACCAGGAAGATGATCATCGGCGGGATCAGATGTTTGGCGAGGGCCAGACGCTCGCGAAGCGGGAGCAACGGCTCCCGCGCGTCCTCGGAACCGCGTTCCTCGATCAGGCTCTGGACGGCGATGAAGATCATGAAGCTGAGGGTCAGCAATATGCCGGGAACGATGCCAGCGATGAACAGCTGGCCGATCGACGTCTCGGCGAGCGAGCCGTAGACAAGCAGGTTGACGCTGGGCGGGATCAGGATGCCGAGCGTGCCGCCGGCGGCCAGGGAGCCGAGCGACCGGCTCGGCTTGTAGCCGCGCCGGTCGAGATTGGGCAGCGAGACCGTGCCGATCGTCGCGGCGGTGGCGACGGACGAACCCGAGGTGGCGGCGAACAGGGCGCAGGACCCGATATTGGTGTGCAGCAGCCCGCCCGGCAGCCGGACGAACCAGACGGCGAGGGCGGTGTACATGCGGTCGGCCATGCCGCCGCGAAGCAGCAATTCGCCCAGGAGGATGAACAGCGGGATCGCGGTCAGGACATTCTCGTTCTGGACGCTCCAGGCGACCGGGCCCATGGACTGGACGAGCGGCCAGCCGAAGAGCAGCGTTCCTCCCACGACACCGGTCGCGACCATGATCACCGCTACAGGCACGCTTGCGAGCAGCATCGCCAGCATGGCGACGAACCCGATGATGACGGCGGAAACGGTCATTGGCGGAGGTCCGGAACGGGGAGGAGAAGGCGGGACGGGCGGTCAGCGGGCATGGACGTTCTCCAGCTCTTCCTTGACCTCGTCGTCGACGCCTTTCGGGTCGAATGCTTCGGACAGGTCGTCGAGACGGCCGCGCAGCAGCAGGAAGGTGGCGTACAGCGCCAGGCCCGTGGCGACGAAGGCGAAGAGCAGATAGCCGGCGTACCAGCCGGCCTGCGGATAGATCATCGGCGTCGCCCAGGGCGTGGGCGCGGTGCTGCCATAGGCCATGGTGTCGATGATGACGAACCGGCCGACATAGATGAGGAAGAGGCCGAACAGGGCGAGCGAGACGATCGACAGCCAGTCCAGCACGGACCGGACGGTCGCCGGCAGCCTGCGATGCAGGAAGTCGATCCGCACATGGGCGCGGTCGACCAGAGCGACCGTGAAGGCTAGCGACGAGCCGATGGCCAGGACATAGCCGCCGAGTTCGTCGGCCCCCTCGAACGAGAAGTTGAACAGCTTGCGTGCGACGGTTTCCGCCGCCACGAAGAAGGACAGCGCGACGAGCGAAATGCCGAATATCCAGCTGGCGAACCTGGCGAAGTGATGCATGAACCGTCCCCAATGCCGTGGCAGCGCGAAAAAACTGCCGTGCGCCGGGCGGCCATTGCAGCCGCCCGGGATTGTGCAACGTCAGACTAGAGGCCGAGCGCCTTGCCCACGGTCTTCTGCCAGTCTTCGGAGCAGGTCGGGTTGACCTTGTCGCAGATCTCCTGCCAGCCGGGGAAGGAGATGTCGCGCAGCGCGCTCTGCATCGTCGCCCGGTCCTCGTCGGACACCGGGACCAGCTTGAGGTCGTAGGCCTGCACCGTATCGCAGGGTTCCTCGCCCACATTGCAGCGCACCGCGTCCTCGAAGATCTCCTCCGAATAGGCCCAGATCTCCGAGACGAGGCCGTCGAAGGCCGTCTGGAGCTTTTCCTGCTGTTCCGGCGAGAACTTGTTCCAGGTGTCGAGATTGATGCCGTAACCCTGCACCGCAATCTGGAACGCGATCGGCAGCATGTTGCTGGTCTCCTCCGGCCAGCCGGCGGTGTTCGCCGAGCTTGGGCCGGTGATCGCGCAGTCGACAACACCGCGGGCCAGCGACTGCTGCACCTCCGAGAAGCTGAGCGGGACAGGGGTTCCGCCGACCGAGGAGACGAAATTGGCAAGGCTCTGATCGTAGACCCGGACCTTCTTGCCGCTCAGATCTGAGAGCTTGGCGATGTCGGGCTGACAGAACAGCACCTGCGGGCCGAACGGCCAGACGCCGAGCAGCTTTGTGTTGAACTTCTCCTGCAACTGCTTGTCGACGACGGGCAGGAAGGCGTCGGTCGTTTTCTTGGCGGTGGCGTAATCCGGGTTCTGGCCGACGAGATCGAGGCCGAGAATGGTCGGCTCGTCCCGCGAGATTTGGGACATGCGAAGGGAGATGATGTCGAACAGGCCGCTCTTGAGAAGCCGCAGCTGCTCGGTGTCCTTGACGCCGGTGACGTCGACCGGCGTGTAGCTGGCGCTGACGTCCAACCCGGTCTTTTCCGCCAGGTTCTCAAAGAAGGGCGCTTCGTAGTTTTTGGGGATGAGACCCGTCGACGTCGGCTGGCCCATCACCTTCAGATCGATGGTCTGCGACAGGGCAGGGGTGACGAGGGCGGCCGTACAGGCGGCCGCCAGAAGCATGGCTTTGAATGTCATGATGCACTCTCCGTTGAGGCCGGCTTGCCGGCAGAGGATGTGTCAGGGCCCGAACCGGACGGGACGCCTGTCGCGAAAGCCTGCGTTGGCCGCAGGTCTGTGATGCTGGAAAACTCGGCGAACAGCCGGCCCCAGCCGGTGATCCGGGCCGTGTCGAGGTCGACGAGGCGGGCCGTGGCCCATGCCGTGATGGCAACCGAGTCGATGACGGGGATGTTGAATTCGCGTTCCAGCGCGGCTGCCACCGGTGCGCCGCGGAAATTCGTGCAGACGATCGCGATCATCTGCGGTCTTGCTGCCGCAACGCCGCGAACGCAGTCGGCGACGGCGTCCGGCGTGTACTGGCAGAACGAAAAATTGCCGCGGTCTTCCAGATGCCGCTCGGCCACCACCTCGATGCCCTGACGGGTATAATTGGAAATGATCCGCTCCTGCACCTCGCCGAGATACGGCGTGACCAAGCCGATCCGCGTGACACCTGCAGCCTGGAACAGGCGGTCATAGGCCAGCATCGTCGTCGTCGCGGCGATGCCGGTGGCGGCCTCGATTTCCTGGCACAGCGCCAGATCACGCTCCAGCCCGAGCCAGGCTGACGAGGTGCCGTTCCACGCGATGACGTCGACGCGGGCATCGGCCAAGAGATGGGCGGCATCGAGAACCGGACCGAGGTCGAACTGCGCCTGCGAGCCTTTCGACATGGAAATCTCGGTGACCCGGAACCGGCCGAAATGCACACTGGCCTCTGCGCCGAACGAGCGGAGGATCTCGGCCGTGTAGGGCTCGAGCACCGTGTTCGACGACGGCGTCAGCATCCCGATTCGTGCCGGCATGCTCCTGATCGGGCCATCTGGCCGCATGGCCTGCGAGAGTTCCAATCGTGCCTACCTTCATTCCGCATTCCTCTGGAACTCCATATTCAATTGTTAATTGAATGTCATGTAAAGCCCTGTTTTTGATGAAATATACGCCATTGCGCTGGTGAATTGGATTGCAGTCTGCCCATTTGACAGGCGGGGCTGGGCGTCGACCGCGGGCGGAAATGTTGGCAGAGTAGCCATGAGATCGGTCGCGCACCGGCTCCAAGGAACCGGGTCGGCGTGTGGCGAAGAGGTGACCTCAGGCATGGTCGTCCCTGCGACGCCAGGGGGCCTCAGAAGACCGCGCCTGCACCGACGCAGGAGGTGGCTGCGGTGAGCCGATACGAGGCCCGGCTCGCGGCCCATGAAGGGCGCCCCAGGGGGCCGGCAAGACGCTGTACGAAGGCGTCTACTGTGCCCGCGGCCAGGCCGAGAACCACATCAAGGCGTGGAAAGCCCATCTCGCCGCCGATCGCACTTCGTGCAGCAGCGCCGCCGCCCACCAGCTCAGGCTGTTCCTGCATGCCGGCGCCTACTGGCTGATGTGGACCCTGCGCGCCGCCCTGCCGAAGCGCTCGCCGTGGCGGCGCGCCCAGTTCGACACGCTGCCTGCGTATCGTGAAGATCGCCGCACGCGTCGACGACATGAAGACCCGCATCACGCTGCACCTGCCGATCGCCTGTCCCGCCGCCCCCCTGATGCGCCTGCTTCTCGAGCGACTGCCGCGCATGGCGCCAGTCTGACGACTGCCCCGGCCGTCGCCCCCGCTCGCCCCGAAACCGCAACCTCAAAACCCGAACATCCCGAACCGCGCCGCCACCGCGAGCGCGCCAACACCCATGGCGGAGCTCGAGAACGCAGAGCGGACACCGTCAACCGCGCGCTTCAGCGACGACTTGATGCATAGCCCAGGCTGGATCGGTCCAGCGGCGGGCAGGGCCAGCCGTCTCGCTCGATTACCAGCATCGTCTCATTTGCGATGTCCCCTGTCTGTGCCCCCGGTTGAACGCGAAATCACCACCGGCGGAAGCGGAGACAGTTCAGATCCCCAGCAGACTGTAGGGAGAGCGCGGCGCACCCGTCCTTGGCATCTGACGTGCAAAGAAACCATAGGACGCTTGGACGCTTCGCCTACACGGTTTGGAGAGCGAAAATGCCGCGATAGTTACGCAAGGTCATGCTGACTTATCAATAAAAAAGGCGACGGTACTTCGCGGACCTGCTAATAATGAAGCTAGCATGCTCCATTAAGTGAGTATCGGTGATGCCTAGTGGATTGACTCCAACGTTTGGAACCCTCGGCTTCGTGCAGCGATGATGGCGTCTGGATCGGCGCGCCAGACGAAGGGCTTCGGGTTTTGGTTGTGCTCGGCGACGAAGC
>NZ_JAZHLI010000171.1:0-2237 GCF_036549475.1 Aurantimonas sp. A2-1-M11
AAGGGACACCGCCCCGGGTGTGGTCCTGAAGCGCGAGCGCATGTTGCGCGGCGCCGGGTGGCACGGGCGCATCGAACCGCGGCAATGTCCCGGGCTTGTCGTGCGAATGGTCGAACGGGTTGTGCTTGTGCTCGTGATCGCCGTACCCGGCCGGATCAGGCAGGGGGTCGTCGTCGTGCGAGTGGCCGTGGTCATCATGCGCAACGTGCAGCGTGAGGACCGGGTCGTGGGAAGTCGATGGACCCTGGGGCACCGCGAACATGGCGAATACGACCGCCAGAGCGATCGTCAGATGTCCGAAGAGAGTTCGGGTGAGCTTCGGCATGCTGTCGGAAAATGTTCCTCAGTGGCGAGCGCTACGGACCCTAGCCCCGGATCCGAGGATCAAGTTTGTCAGCCAGGATGATGGCGCAGTCATGGTGGTGATCCAAATCGGTTCGGCCCTTATTGAACTACAGATCCGCCATATGGGCGCTCTCCCTACTGTCGGAGCAATCGGATCACATTTCGGCGACGTTGACCCGCTCAACCACCTCTTGGACCCGAACACAGTTCCTTCCTTCGCGTTTTGCGCGGTACATCGCGCGGTCGGCGCTTACCAGCATCTGGTCCAGTGTCGCTCCGCCCGGAGGCATCGAAGCTACTCCGATGCTGACAGTGATTTTGAACGATTGGGGATGAGAGACTACATCAAGCGCTGCGATTGAATGCCTCAGCCGTTCAGCGATGAGCGAGGCGTCGGGCGCGTCGATGTCGGGCATGAAGCAGGCGAACTCCTCGCCTCCGATCCGCGCCACCAGATCAGCTGACCGCAAGACCGACCTGCATGTTGTGGCGATGGCCCGTAGCGCGTCGTCACCACTTTGATGTCCATGGGTGTCGTTGATGGATTTGAAGCGATCGACGTCGAACGTCAAAAGTGAGGCTTTTCGGGCGGTCCTTCGTAGATCAACCAGTGCGGCCTCAGTGTCTTCGACAAACGCCCGCCTGTTGGAAAGCCCGGTCAGGTAATCCGTAGCTGCGATATGCGCTAGCTTGATCTCCAGTGACTTCCGATCCGTGATATTGGCATGGGAGACGACTGCACCACTCGGTCCACGAGATGCAGCTTCGGTTCGGCCTCTGTAGAGCGGGCTCACGCGAGCAAGGAACCAGCGCTCTTCTGCCGGAGAGTGGCACGGATACTCGAGCTGAAAATAATCCTGTCTGCTCTGGAGCACCGATCGAATTCCGTCGTGGAAGGCCAGAGCATCTTTTGCTTCTTGCCCGACGACGCTTTGGCACACTGTCAGATAATTCGCCCCAACACCCGAGCGCTCTTTCAGGTAAGAGTTGGCTACCGCGAATTCTCTCCATGCGCGGTTCACTGCGATGATGGTGCCGTGCTTGTTCAAGACGCAGATGTGCGACGTCAGAGCGTCAATGACTGCAACAGCCAATCCTCTTACAGCCTGGGTTTCACGCATGAGTACCTCCTTGAGGCATGCCGCCTGATATTCAGCTCAGTTCATAGCGGTCGGAAGACGGGCATGCGACCGCCCCGCGAGACGAGACCAGCGCTTTTTTCTGGCTTTATTCCCGCTTCGCGTCACTGTTGTGCGGTGTCCAGGCAGCTTGACAGAACTGCGGTAGGAGGTTCATCTGACTGTAATTGAGGCAGTTTATGGATGTGCTCGACACCATATCAGGAAGCTGATCATGAGCTTGGATCTGGCGCTGTGGAGCAAGCTCAGCGTCAGTCAGAGGTCTCCGGCACTCCCAATGCCGGAGACCTCTGTGTATCCTATGGTTGTCACGGATGACACACCAAGCGCGCTTCGGCCCTGCGAGCGATCTGCACTCCCTCGCTCGGATATATGCAGAGGGTCCGATCAGACGGACCAACCACGCTGTGCATCCGCTGAAATGAGGACGCATTTACAGGTCCGCAAGCTCCAACTCAGGAAGCGGCCCCAGTAGTCCATACTCTCCTGCTTGTTGTCCGGTCCGCATTGCCGCGACTCCGAAGCGGACATGCGACTTCACGTTCTCCGCGCGACGATGAAGGGGCGGGTGTCCTTGTCTTTGGTCGCATGGCTCTTGTTGGCAAGAATGTCGAAACCCGCCGCGTCCACCAGCCGGGTTATACCGACCAGCTCATGAACTGACCGCTTTGATGTAGGGATAGTTGCAGAGGGACCGGATGCGGGCTTGATCTTTGGTGGCGCGGTTCCAGGCATCGCAGCATGCGTCGATGA
>NZ_JAZHLI010000170.1:0-2237 GCF_036549475.1 Aurantimonas sp. A2-1-M11
CGCCATCTGGTCGGGGTCAAGCTTCTCCGAGGCGCGGCCGAACCTCACGCGCCGGAACTCCTCGACGAGGTGCTCCAGACGGACGATGTAGGACTTGAGGTCCGCGACCTCCGTATCCATCCGGTGTGAGCCGCGGCGGTCTCGGTTTGCTGTGTTATCCTGACCGCGTGGAGATCGATAACGACAAGATCGATGATGCTGTCTTGGCACTTTTGTGGTTGAAGACTCGGCTCGTCGGTGATCTCGATCTATACGCTTGGGAGGACCAGAAGCCCTATGTCGAGACGCCTCGATGGAATCGTGTGTCTACGAGGCCCTTTAGGCTGAGACATGAGGAATAAGAGCCTCAAGCGGTGGGCACTCACATTGCAGCATCGGTCACCTGTCGATAAATCAGCAGGCGCGCATCGTGAGTGCGTGAGACTGGTCCGGTCGTTCCTCGAGGTGCGGCCGGGCCTGTTTGCTTTCGGGATAAGGAACAGTGACGGGCCAGACCGTCTTCCTCGCTTTGCGCTATGCCCAGCTTTCGCTTCGTGTCCGAACCCGCAAACCCGCAGTTTTGTAAAGCGAACGAGCGCTCATTGGCCGGAAGCAACTTGCGGGTTGAACGACAGTGACCAGACTTCGGGCTGATTGGTCTTCGGATAAGCGACGTCCTGTGGGGCGGTTCGCTTGTTTGTGTCCAGCGCCGTACCGGGACGATATTTCGTCCGTTCTAAACGGGAGCCACCGATGATCACCGCGGCCCAGAAGCGAGCGAAATTCCGCAACATGCACGAGAGCGGCTTTTTCTTGCTTCCCAATGCTTGGGACGCAGGCAGCGCGGTCCGCCTCACGAAACTGGGGTTCAGGGCGATTGCGTCCACCAGCTCAGGTGCCGCCTGGACGGCGGGTAAGGAAGATGGCGAACTCGGTCTCGATGCCACGCTCCATCATCTGAAGAAGCTCGTTGCATCGACTCCCCTGCCCGTCAACGCGGACTTCGAGAACGGCTTCGCCGATCGCCCCGAGGACGTCGCTGAAAATGTCACGCGGGCCGTCGATACCGGGATCGCGGCACTGTCGATCGAGGACTGGTCAGGCTGTCGAACTGTTCCAGATAAGACCATGCCGACTGATCGATCGCGGGCGCGTCCATGATGCCGCCGCCCTCCTTGATCAGCGCGCCGATCTGCGTGCGCAGGTTCACCAGGTAGTCGTAGGTATCGCGCCGCGCCGTCGCCAGATCCGTGGCATGGCCGTGGCCGGGCACGATATGGGTTGGCTCGAACGCCGCCATGGCCTCGAACACCTCGATCCAGCTCTTGATGTTGCCCGCCGGTCCGTTGCCCAGGATGCGTTCGACATAGACGATGTCGCCGGTGAACATCACGTCGCGCTCATCGAGCCAGACGAAAGCGTCGCCGGGGGTGTGTGCGGAGCCGCGCTGCATGATCTCGAAGCTGAGGCCGCCGAAGTCCAGCGTGTAATCGCTCTCGAAGGTCACGTCGGCGTAGGACGGCTCGGTCCCCTCCAGTCCCTTGCCGAGAAACTGCGCCAGTGCGCTCATTTGCTGGGATGCGCGCGCCCGGTGATCCTCGACCGCCGCTTCGGATGCGATCACCGTCGCGCCCTGCGTCTGCCAGTAGCCGTTGCCAAGCCAGCGGTGATCCTGCCCGCCGGTGTTGATGACATGTTTCACGGGCTGGTCGGTGACGCTGCGGATGGCCTCGTGCAGCGCCTCGGCGCCTTTCCACGATCCGCCGGGATCCACCAGCACTGCGCCCGCATCGGTGACAACCAGTCCGAAGGTCGCGTTGTTGGCAAAGTTTTCGGCCTTGCGCTGTTCCGTTTCGCCGACGATGGCCCAGACCCCGTCCGTGACGGGCTGCACCTCAAGCGGAGCGGCAACGGCAGTGGCAGGCAGCAGGCCCGCCAGAATGAAAGCACGATGAATGGACATGATTTTCCCTGTCAAGCAGTCTGCCGAGACGAAGATCGGTTACGTCCATGTCGATAGATGCGAGCTTACTGGATTGGTCGTAGGCTTTTTGCAATTCCGCGCCGTTCCTCCGTCACCACTGTGGACGGCTGTCGCGGCGTAACTGCTCACGTCGGTGGCATTCTGTCTTGATTTGAGGGGCTGATATGAGTCAAGATTCCCATGACTCACCCGCCCCGACGCTTGCTGACCGACGCTGATAAGGACGCCCTGCTGGATCGGCAGGCGGCTTTGATCGACGCGCTGATGGCACGGA
>NZ_JAZHLI010000172.1:0-2210 GCF_036549475.1 Aurantimonas sp. A2-1-M11
TTGGCTTGTCTGGTTCCTGCAAGCAAGCCAGCCAAAAACGGCGAAACCCCATACGTCCAAACGTCTTTCCGGGTGCGTCGCTTCAACGGCTTAGCCATTATTCAGGGCGGACTTCGTAACGATCTCGTCCGGCTTGTGTCTCTTTCGGGCCATCTCGCGGTCCTCCTTCATGGTCAAAACCATACTTCAGGATGGACCCGTTCAATGGGGGAGGATCAATCGACGAAACCAGTGTGAAGACCAACATGACGCCGCTCAGGGGACGCAGCCCCTGCGCCGAGCGTTTGCGGGCGGAGGCGCCGTTCGGCAAATGGCGGACCCAGACCTTCGTGGCCGGCCTCAGATGCCATGAACTCGTCGCCCCCTGGATCATCGAGGGCGCCATGTCTCGAACCCGGCGATGTCGTCATTCTGGACAACCTGAACGTACACAAGAGCCCAAGAGCCGCGCAGGCCATCGCCGAGCGGGGCGCCTGGCTCTTGTTCCTGCCGAAATACTCCCCCGACCTCAATCCGATAGAAATGGCCTTCTCAAAGCTGAAGACGCTGCTTCGAAAGGCGGCCGCCCGAACCTTGGATGATCTCTGGCGCGCTGTCGGCGATATCTGCGCCCTCTTCACATCCGACGAATGCTGGAATTACTTCAAAGCTGCAGGCTGCGTTGCAGATTAATCGCCCGACGCTCTAATGCCGCGCTAGCCTGGAAAATGCACGGGAGGTCGACGGATGTGGCGCAAGCCGTTGAGGTGATTTAGGATTTGGTTGCTTAAGCCGATCCGCGTCACTTCCCGGAGACCACACCCGCCATGAACGAGCCTACACTGCCGCTGGACGGCTTGTCATCTGTCGGCGGCAAGGCCGTCGTGGCCCGCTTTGACGGCAGCTTGCTGTCTTCCGACAGCGGCGTGATCGCGCTGGCGGAGGTGGAGCGACGGCTTCGTGTCGCCGAGCGATTGGCCCAGTGCATCAACGACCCGCGCTCTGCGAACCAGATCGTTCACAGCCTGGCCGACATGATCGGCTTTCGCATGAAGATGATCGCCGCCGGCTATGAAGACGGCAACGACGCCGACCGCCTGCGCTCTGACCCGGTGTTCAAGATGGCCCAGGATACGCTCCCGTCGGGTCGCTCGCTCGCCTCCCAATCGACGATCTGCCGCCTGGAGAACCTGCCTGGCGTGCGGGAGCTGATCGCCATGGGCCGAGCCATGGTCGATCTCTACTGTCGCTCGTTCCGACAGGCGCCGAAGCGGATCGTGCTCGACATCGACGATACGTTCGACGCCGTGCACGGCGGTCAGCAGTTGCGACTGTTCAACGCCCACCACGACGAATACGGCTTCCAGCCGATCGTGGTGTTCGATGGCGAGGGCCGCTTTGTTGGCGCGGTCCTGCGACCGGCGAAGCGTCCCAGGGGATCGGAAATCAGGGCTCACCTGCGTCGCCTCGTACGGGCAATCCGCGCCCACTGGCCGCATACGCGGATCCTGATCCGGGGCGACAGCCACTACTGTGGCCCGCTGGTCATCGACTGGTGCCGCGCCAATGATATCGACTTCATCTTCGGCGTGGCTCCCACCACGACCCTGCGCAAGCATGTGGAGAGCCTTGAGACCAGCACGACGGCGCGCTTCGAGGCTTCGGCGAGGACAGGCAAGGTTCGCAGGTTCAAGGAGTTCTTCGACGGCGCCGCAAGCTGGAGCCGCGTCGAGCGGATCATCGCTCGCGTCGAGGTCGGCACCCAGGGCTCCGACACCCGCTTCATCGTCACCAATCTCGTGGGCGGCAGGGCCAGGACGCTCTATCAGGACGTCTACTGCCGTCGCGGAGCGGCCGAGAACCACATCAAGTCATTCAAGACACATCTGGCCGCCGATCGCACCTCCTGCAGCAAGGCGACGGCGAACCAGTTCCGCCTGTTCCTGCATGCTGGCGCCTACTGGCTGATGTGGGGCCTGCGAGCTGCGATGCCGAAGCGTTCGCACCTCGCCGTCGCGCAGTTCGACACGTTGCGTCTGCGCCTCATCAAAATCGCCGCTCGGGTGGTCGAATTGAAGACCCAAATCCGCCTGCACATGCCGACATCGTGCCCCGACCAGGGGATGTCCCGAAGTTTGTTGAACTTCGGCGAGCGGCGTTGCCGGATTGAAGGTTACGCGGCCCTGGAAACAGGGGCAACGGGCTTTTCGGCGAGGCGCTCTCGATGGGCA
>NZ_JAZHLI010000173.1:0-2149 GCF_036549475.1 Aurantimonas sp. A2-1-M11
CCGATCCAGCAGGGCGTCCTTATCAGCGTCGGTCAGCAAGCGTCGGGGCGGGTGAGTCATGGGAATCTTGACTCATATCCAGCCCCTCAAATCAAGACAGAATGCCACCGACGATCCCGGTAGGGACGCCCCTTTCGGAGCGCCCCCCGGACAGATCCCAGCGAGCCCAATTCGGGCACTGGGCTCCTACCTCGAGTAATTGACGGCAAAGCGTTGGTTCGGCCAGGGATGGCGGATGCGTGGTAGGGGAAGCCATGAGTCCGCTATTCTACCGATGCGGTCCCAGGTGAGGCCGTCCTTCTGACTGCGCCGCCGCAGCGTGCGCCTCCACAAGTCCATCACCCAATGCCGAAACGCCGAAAGCGCTCGGCTATTTGTCGGCACCGCATAGTAGTTGAAGTGGCCTGTCACGACTTGCCTCAGCCAAGAGCCCTGAACCGGGATCGGCTGATGCATTCGCCGCCGAAGCTCCTCCTTGATATCCTTGAGCTTTGCCCGCCTGCGATCCGACCGCGTTATCCTCCTGAGGAGGAATCTTCCACCGCGGCGAGATTTGTCGCAGACGTGCGTGAACCCCAGGAAGTTGAAGGTTTCCGGCTTTCCAAGGCCCTGAGCCTTCCTGCGAGCGGCCGCATGGCGGCCGAACTCAATCAGGCGGGTCTTGTCCGGATGCAGCTTCAGCGTGAACTTCTCCAAACGCTCATGCATCGCATCAAGGAAACGGCGGGCGTCATCCTCGCGTTCAAATCCGACAATCTGATCGTCGGCATACCGCACGACGATCATGTCTCCCTTGGCCTCACGCCGTCGCCAGCGTTCGGCCCAGAGATCGAACACGTAATGCAGGTAGATGTTGCCGAGCAGCGGCGAGATCACCGAGCCCTGCCCCGTCCCCCTGTCATCAACGGTAACTGCGCCGTCTTCCAGCACACCCGCTCTCAGCCATTTCTGGATCAGGCGGATGATGCGCCGGTCGCCGATCAGATGCTCCAAGAAGCGAACCAGCCAAGTCTGGCTGACCGCCCCGAAGAAGTTCTCCACATCGGCGTCCAGAATGTAGTTCACCTTCCGACTGCCGATCGCGACCGCCAGTGCATCCAACGCATCATGCGCTCCCCGTCCGGGCCGGAACCCGTAAGAGAAGCCGAGGAAGTGCTCCTCATAGATGGCGTTCAATACGATGACGGTTGCGCCTTGGACGATCTTGTCTTCCAGCGCCGCAATCGCCAGTGGCCGCTGTCGTCCGTCCGCCTTCGGGATATACGTCCGGCGGGACGGTTGCGGCCGATAGTCCCCTCTATGGACCCGTTCGTGCAAATCATCGAGCCGTAGCTCGATGCCGACTTCGTAGTCCTCCCACGTCACCCCATCCACTCCGGCAGCGGCCTTGCGCTTCAGCGCGTAGAACGCCGTCCGGAGAGTATCGGTCGTGATGTGGTGTAGAAGGGCGGTGAACCGCTCCTTCTTTCCTCGCCTTGCAGCTTGCCGTACGCGCTCCAGCGCCTGTGTCACGCGAGCCCGGCTCTGGGTCCGGTGCGTGCTTTGCTGGGTCGCGTTCCTCTTGGTTTCCGGCCTTCGCTCCACCAACTCCGCCCCCAGTTCCCCAGGGTTGTTCGCCAGCTTCACAGCTACTATGCCAGAATCAGACTTCTGCGCATCGTTCATCGGCGGCTACGGCTCCTCGCCTTCCCGCCGCGGACCGAAAGCCCGCAGGCCATCGGCCGATCCGCAGATCTCCCGGTTCCCGTACAAGGAACGTCCGCACATGCCAGGGTCTACGACCACGCCGGGCCGGACAGGCACTCGCGATGACGTGCTTGACCGTGTTGCCTTCCGACTACTCAACGCCGTCAGCGCCCGGGATATGTAACTTTCGCGGCTCAATGGCTGGCCTATGCGCTCCCCTACCGACGCTTCGCCGACGTCTTCACAAACGCCTGCGCACGGCTCGGGGCCGATGCGGTTCGCTAATCCTTCATCGTAACGGACTTTCACCATCTATTCCTTGCCGGTCTCCCGGCGCACTGAGCAGTTACCCGGATCGAGCTGGCGGAACAGCCGGCTGAACGTGTCGTGACTGGGCAGACCCTTCTCGAGCTTGAGGAACTCGCGCAGGAACCCCTCTTTCGCCTGGGCGAACCTTGCCATC
>NZ_JAZHLI010000174.1:0-2052 GCF_036549475.1 Aurantimonas sp. A2-1-M11
ACCGCGTCCGGCAAGTCGCTGGAGGAGATCGTCACGGAAGTCAGCGCCATGGCCGAGGTCATCTCGACCATCGCCGCCTCGGCCCGCGAACAGGCGACGAGCCTGCGGGAGGTTTCCGGCGCGGCCGACCAGATGGACAAGGTCACCCAGCAGAACGCCGCCATGGTCGAGGAAGCCACCGCTGCCAGCCAGACCCTGACCAACGAGACCGACGAACTGGCCCACGCGATGGCCAGGTTCCGCACCAGCGCCGGCGATGCCGGCCGCCCTGCGGCCCGCAACGCCCAGCCGCAGCGCCACGGCGCTGGCCCGGTCGTGCAGATGCGCGCCACCGGCACCGGCGGCGCGGCCCGCGCCCCGCAAAACCGCGAAGAGAGCTGGGAAGAGTTCTGAGCGGCTTCCGCAACGCCACCACTCCATATGCCGGCCTTCGGGCCGGCATATCTGTTTTGGCCTTCGCCGCAGGCCGCAGCGGTAGAGACGGGCCCGCATCCGGCGGGTCTTCGCAATATTTCAGGTGGCCTGTCCGGCCGCGCATGTCATCGATTTGTCATCCCTGACGACTGCGGCTCGCCTACGTTAACCTAGCGGTAAACGGTGCATTCCATAGTCGGGGCAATGAATCCTCACGCCTCCCACCAGAACTGTCCTCCTGTCGATCGATCGGACGTTCTGCCGTAATGCTCAGGTCCCAATTCGCCATCTGGTCCTCTGCGATGCTGGTGGCGTTGGCCGGCATGGTTGCGGCGATGCCGGAACCGAGCTTCGCGCGCTCACAAAGCGTTGCGGCCTTCTTCCCGCCCTGGTGGTCGCAGGCGCGTGTCATCCGCGCAGCGGCCTCCGCCGGAAGTCTGCTCGACGTCGGCCAATGGTCCTCGGTGGCGGTCTTCGCCTTTTCCGACGCCGGGCTTATTCACCGCCTGCGGGATGCCGGCGCCATTCTTCTCGTCGACGCCGCCACCATCGGTTGCGCGACTCCGCCAACCAGGAGCTTCTGATGGACGCCATTGTCGATCTCGAACAACACCGCGCCCGTCTCGTTCGCCTCCTGGCGCTGACCCAGTTGGCGGTCGCGCCGATTGCGCTGCTGCTGATCGCCCTGAGCACGGGCAGTGGCTGGACCCCGGCGCTGGCCTCCGCCGGCCTCGGTGCTCTCTGCCTCGGCCTCTCGGGAAAGCCGGAACTTGCCGGCGCCGCGCGCATGGCCGTCGCGGTCGCGCTGGTCGCCAACATCTCGATCGTCGTCGCGACCATGACCGGCAGCTATCTGCAGGTCGACATGCACATGGCCTATTTTGCCGGGCTCGCGGTGATTGGTGCGCTGTTCGACTGGCGAGTGATCCTCGGGGCCACGATTGCCACGGCCCTGCATCATGTGTTCCTGAACTTCCTGATCCCCTCTGCGATCTATCCCGGCGGGTCCGATCTCGCCCGGGTGAGCCTGCATGCGGTGATCCTGCTGGTCGAGGCGGGGATTCTCATCTGGTTGGCGGTCAAGGTGACCGGCATGTTCGCCGCTGTCTCCGAGGCCGGCACCGCTGCGCGCGAGGGGCAGGACCGGGCCGAGGCATTGAACCGCGAGGCCGCCGAACTGCGCGAGGCAGAAGCTCGGAAGGAGGCGCAGCGCGCCCGTCTCGACGACGCCAGGGCGGAAGACCTGCGGGCCTTCGTCGGCATCGTCGAGGTCGGCTTCGAGCGCCTGTCGGCCGGTGACCTGACCGTGCGCATGCAGGACAAGGTGGCGGCCGAGTTCGAGCCGATCCGCGCCAAGTTCAACGCCAGCGTCGCGGCGCTGGAAACCGCCATCGGCCATGTGGTTACCTCCATCGCCTCGATCCGCACGGGTCTCGGCGAGATCAACACCGCGTCCAACGACCTGGCCCATCGCACCGAGCAGCAGGCGGCCAGCCTGGAAGAGACCGTCGCGGCCCTGGGCGAAGTGACCCAGGCCGTCAACGAGACCGCCGAGGGCGCCGGCAAGGCGCAGCTCGTCGCCTCGGGGGCCCGCGAAAAGGCCCGGAAGGGCGGCGAGATCGTCGGCAAGGCGGTCAC
>NZ_JAZHLI010000175.1:0-1980 GCF_036549475.1 Aurantimonas sp. A2-1-M11
TCGAGGCCGCGCACGGCGCGGAAGTCGGTATCCTCGACCTGCGCGTCGTGACGCAATCGGGCGGCGCGAGCCCGGGCTTCGAAGCGCTTCTGCCGACGTTGCGTCGCTTCGCGCTCGAGGAGAAGCGCCAGCCACTCCCCATGCTCCAGGGCCCGGGCCTCAGGCTGGGCTTCGAGATCCGCAAAGCCTCTGGCCATTCCGGTCAGACCAAGCTCGTTCAGAAGGTCGAGGGTCGGATGGGTCAGCATGATCGTGTCTCTCCTCAATGGAAGTAGCCGGGGCCACGCAGATTGACGTGGTCGACGATGGCAGCGGGTTTGGTGTCGGCGGTCGCGCTGGAGCCCGGGTTCGCGGTCTTCGACAGGCTCAGGAGCGATGCGATGCTTTTGTAGTTGAGGCCGCCGATCGCGACGGCTCGCGCCGAGACCGCCTCGGCGCGGGACTTCTCGATGTCGCGGTAAAGGCGCAAGACGCCGAGGCAGGTTCGAAAGCCCTGCTCTGGGTGCGGGCGGGCAGCGAGGATGGCGAGGATCAGCCCCTCGGTCTGGGGTCCCACCGATGCGGCCCAGCGGCAGAAGCGATCCGGCGTCCATTCGGCATAGCGCCGATGCGAACTCGGCATATGATCGGGATCGGTGCCATGACGGCGACCGCCATAGCGCCGCTGATGAACGGCCACCCGCTTGCCGCGGTGGAAGATCTCGATCGTCTTCGCGCTCGCCCGGACATCGACCTGCTGACGGATCAGGCCGTGCGGCACCGAGTAGAAGAAGCCGTCGAATTCTACATGGTAGTCGGTGCCGACGCGGGCGAAGCGCCATTCGGCGAACTCGTAGTCGCTCCCCGGCAAGTCCGCGAGCGCTGGCTGCTCGACGGTCTCGAAGAGATGCCGGCGGCTGACGCCGAGCCGACGCATGACGTGGTCGTTGATGCGATCGAGCGCCCCGGCGATCGCAGTGTTGGCCTCGGCGAGCGAGAAGAAGGTCTGCCGCCGCAGCCGGCCCAGAATGCAGCTTTGGGCGAACCGCACGCCGTTCTCGACTTTCGCCTTGTCGCGCGGCTTGCGGGGCCGCGCCGGCAGGATGCCGACGCCGTAATGCGAAGCCATCATGCCGTAGCTTCGGTTGATCTCCGGATCGTAGAACGAGGCGCGATTGACGCCGGACTTCAGATTGTCGGGCACGATCAGGCGCGGCACGCCGCCGAGGAAGCGGAGCATGCGCACATGGGCACCGATCCAGTCGGGCAGCGCCTGCGTCCACGTCGCCTCGGCATAGGTGAAGCTGGAGGCGCCAACGACGGCGATGAACAGCTCGGCCTCTCGGATCTCGCCAGTTCGAGGATCGACGATGGCGATCTTCTTGCCGGAGTAGTCGACGAAGACCTTGTCGCCGGCCACATGCTCCTGGCGCATCGTCGGCGAGAGCCGACGTTCGAAGCTGCGGAACAGTTCGCAAAAGCGGCTGTAGCCGTAGCCGCCGGGATGAACGGCGCGATACTCGTCCCACAGTATCTGAAGGGTGACGCCGGGCTTCTTCAGCTCCACGGCGACCCCCGCCCAGTCCGGTTCCGGCCGCCGCCGCATGCCCTGCTTGACCCCGGCGTGGTCAAAGAGCCTGTTCTCGAGGACATCGTCCGTCATCTCGCCCGGCAGCGGCCAGCTCAGACCGGCTGCCATGGCGCGCTTCAGATTGTCCTGGATGGTGCTCCTCGCCACGCCGAGCGTCACAGCGATCTCCCGGGCACTGACGCCGTCCCGGGCAAGCCGAAGCATCTGTCGTAATTGTCTCATGGTCAGCCTTCTCTTTGCCGGCATCACGCTCTCCTCGTTCGACAAGGAGGTGATGCCCGAGTTGCTGACCCAGGGTCTTCAGACGCCGGAGGGTGGCCGGTTATTGATCGGAATGCTGGCCGGCTTCATCCCGGAATGGTGGCCGACTTCAAATCGGAATACCCGGCCGGTTTGAATCGGAATCCGCA
>NZ_JAZHLI010000176.1:0-1975 GCF_036549475.1 Aurantimonas sp. A2-1-M11
CCTGGACGCCACGAAGGGTACCATGCGGGTAACTTCCGGGAAGAGCCGGGTGCGGGAAAGCCGCATGCCCGGATCTGTGAGGGCGAAGCCGAATAGCCGAGCTACTCGACCACTATCTAGGACTGAGGCGAAGAGGCTGCCCCTCCACCTTAAAGCGTTCCCGTTCTCCTCGCTGGAACGGCCGCACCGCTGCCGATACGATCTCTGTAAGATCCGCGCTGTCCCAGTTTTTGCGGGTTAGAACATCATGAGCCTGACCCAGCGCGGTGAGACGGTCGATAAACGCCTCCTTCGCCGCGGCAGGATCCTCGCCGGGACGAAAGCTTTGGGAAGCCAGGCTCTGAACGGTGGCCAAAGTGTTCTTGACGCGATGATTGAGTTCATCAACCAGAAGCTTCTGATGCTCTTCCCAACGCTTTCGATCGCTAACGTCTGAGACTATCCCTCGCGACAGGACCGGTTGGCCCTCTGCGTTGCGAAGGTATTCGCCGCGACCCTGCACCCATCGGACTGTTCCACCGGGCAGGAGGAGGCGAAACTCCATATCGAACCGATGCTGGGCGGGATCGAAGGCGCTGCTGAACAGCTGGCTGATGTGGTCGCAATCCTGCGGATGATAGCGCGCCCGCAGATCATCGAGCGTGAGCTCCTGATCCCTAGGGTAACAGTAAATCTCTTTGAGCCGGGCCGATGCTTTCAGTTCACGGGTCTTGTGGTCGAACGTGTAGGTTCCCAGCGAGGCTGCGTCGAGAGCGGCGCGCAGCTCGCGTTCACGTTCTGCCAGAGCTTCCTCCGCGCGCTTGCGGTCCGTAATGTCGATGAGAATGCCCACGACCTTTGTTGGTGTGCCATCGGGCTCCATGAACACCTCAGCCCGCATCAGGTGCCATCGCACCGAACCGTCGGGCCAGAAGTAGCGATACTCCGATTGAATGAACCGCTCCCCGCGGGCCAGGGAGGCCGCCGCCTCCTCGCGCATCTTGTCGCCGTCGCCGGGATAGTAGCGGGAGCGGACCTGGTCGATATCAAACGGGTACCCTGCCGGAAAGCCGAGCAGTTGGTTCAGTTCGTCCGTCCCGCTCAGCGTATCGGTGCTAGTATCATAGTCCCAGACCGCCATGCGCCCCGCTTCTATGGCCAAGCGCAGGCGTCTGTCGCTTTCCGATAATATCGTCCCTGTCTCCGGCATCATCCAAACAGGTCCTTCCAGTCTGACGGCAAACCACGCAGCAAAGGACCTCTCTTGGAGGCGGTGTCAATGGCGGCGCGCGTCCAGGACAGTGAGGCGAGGCGGGGCGGGGGGCACTTCGTCACCTTCCCAAGTACTGATTTAAGAGAACCAGCCGCGTTCGGGCAAAACCGACATGTTCGCGTTCTGAACCAACAGCGGCTTTCGAGCATGTGTGAGCGGATAGACAGCTTTCGCTTGGCTGCCGCTTTAAGGCGGACAGGCAGCTTTCGGTCCCGATTGATCAAGCGCTCGATGCGAAATGTGCAAGAACTCTCTGGCTTGGGTGGAAATCCGTTATCCTTCACTCTCCGAGATGATGTCCTTGATGCGGCTGGCCAGCACGGCCATGTCGAACGGCTTGGTGACGACCTGCATGCCGGGGTCGAGGTGACCGTGGCTGAGCACCGCGTTCTCGGCGTAGCCGGTCACGAACAGCACCTTGAGGTCGGGGCGCAGCTCCCGCGCCGCGTCGGCGACCTGGCGGCCGTTCATGCCGTTGGGCAGGCCGACATCGGTGATGAGAAGGTCGAGACGGACATCCGACCGAAGGATCTTCAATCCCTCGGGTCCGTCGCCGGCTTCGAGCACGGCGTAGCCAAGCTCCTCTAGAACGTCGACCACAAGCATTCGCACTAGCAGCCTGTCGGACTGATGTTTTTGTCAAAGGCAGAAGACGCTGGCTGGCTGGCCGGTTGCGCGTCCGGTCAAAGGCTGGGAGCCGGTCTGGGAAACGCTCCTGGTTGC
>NZ_JAZHLI010000178.1:0-1953 GCF_036549475.1 Aurantimonas sp. A2-1-M11
GGCAACCTCCCGCCCGCCGAGGCGGAAGCCGCCTACTACGCCAGGCTTGAGGCCGTGCCGATAGCCGCGTAGGACTCAAACCAAATGGTCTCCGGGAAACCCGGGGCGGTTCACCCCCTTTTCGCGCGAGCACATGCGGGGCTGTCTTTCACAAGCTTTCTGAAGTCGTTCCTGCGCCAGGGTCCCGGTCCCGAGACGGCGGCGCGCGAAGCACGGCGCCACGCCGAGCGCAGCCTGGAATTGGACCCTCTCGACCCGTTCGCGAACTTCACCATGGGCCGGTCATTCTGGCTGACGAACGAGCCCGACGCCGCGGCAGATTGGCTGGCACGAGCGACAACCCTGAATCCAAACTATGCGCAGGGATTCTACGCTTCGGCCTTCACATCAATGCTGACGGGCAATGCCCCCGCCACGTATGAGGCCTTGGATGTCTCACTGCATCTCAGCCCGCTCGACCCGCTGCTCTACGGCATCCACGGGGTTCGCGCGCTGATGCTGATCCAGCAGGAAGGCTACCAGGCTGCAGCCCAGTGGGCGGATCGCGCAGCCACGACGCCGGGCGCTCATTGTCTGATCGCCATGATTGCGCTCGCCGCAAACGGGCTGGCCGGCCGCGACGATCAGGCTGCTCACTGGCGGCGGGTGGTGCGGAGGCTGAGGCCGGACGCAACGGCAAAAGATTACTTCGCCGCGTTCACAACTCGAGA
Source organism: Aurantimonas sp. A2-1-M11 (assembly GCF_036549475.1). NCBI lineage: Bacteria > Pseudomonadati > Pseudomonadota > Alphaproteobacteria > Hyphomicrobiales > Aurantimonadaceae > Aurantimonas > Aurantimonas sp. A2-1-M11. The sequence continues at coordinate 711 of NZ_JAZHLI010000178.1, forward strand.
TAACGCGTCCCGCCCACTCATCGCGGCCGAACTGCTCCGACATGGCTTGTAATAACCCTCTTATCGAGGGCTACCAGTCTATCTCAAAGACTGATGCCCTCGCTGAAGGCTCAGAGAGGCGGCCAACACGAGCCACACCCTCGGCACCCTCCCCCACAATGGTTCTCACGGCCCGACGTCACGGCGCCGCAAGAACGCCTACCCCCTGTCGGCTACGGACCCGACAGGATTCGAACCTGTGACCTTCTGCCTTTGGAGAGGAGCGCAAGCTCCACATCCCAACCTATCAACGCTTCTTGCCGTCCGGCCCCGGATCGGCTAGGGAGTTTTCGCATCAGGCAATCCGCACGCCGGATCCCGCCCGCGACCCGGGCACCCGTAGCTCAGCTGGATAGAGCGCTGCCCTCCGAAGGCAGAGGTCACAGGTTCGAATCCTGTCGGGTGCACCATTCCTGAATACCAGTGGGCACTGCCTGTCCTCCTTCATCGTGAGTAGCGAGGAGCGTGCGAAGCTTCTCCCGTCTGCCGGTCAGCGTTGCTTGCTTGTCGCTGACCACGATGCGATCGATGATCGATCGGATGTACGCCCTCCGGAATGGGATTTCCCCGCTGCGGACCCGGTCCTTCATATAGTTTGAGAATGCCACGATTCGTTCGGGATCCAGCTCGAGTGCCGGTCCGATCCGGCGGCCGACTCGTTCAATTCCCGCAGCAGCGATGTCTCGATCCTTCTGTGCTGCCGAGAGCTTCACCCGGAGTTCAGGATCTGACGCTTCGGCCAGGCCCTGTTCGACCATGGTCATCAGGCGATTGATTCGTTGCCGCGCGTTAGCCAGTTCCTCTTCCATCCGCAGCAGCTCCCCAGAGTTCTAGAGTTCTCGCCGCTGGCCTTGCGTTCCGATTCGATGCGCCGCAAGATTCCATCAAGCCGCGAGGGCGCCAACGCTTCCGCAACCAGTGCCTCGGTGACCGCTTCGTCGACATGACGCACCGGATGAGAACATTCTTCGCAAGCTGCTGTGCCGCGGGCCTGGCGGCTGGCACAAGCGTAATACGCGTAACGTCCAGATTTTCCGGTGCGCATCGTCATTGCTGCCCCACACTTTTGCGCACTGCAGAAGCCCGGTAAGAAGTCCGCCCTGAATAATGGCTAAGCCGTTGAAGCGACGCACCCGGAAAGACGTTTGGACGTATGCGGTTTCGCCGTTTTTGGCTGGCTTGCTTGCAGGAACCAGACAAGCCA
>NZ_JAZHLI010000179.1:0-1865 GCF_036549475.1 Aurantimonas sp. A2-1-M11
CCCGCAGCTTCTTGAAAGCTGCTCACGATCCTCTGAAATCGATGCTCACGATGCCGCGAAATCCATGCTCACGATCGTCTGAAATCCGTGCTCATGATCACGCGAATTACGCACGCAGGATTGCGAGCTTGCCTACAAAGTCGCCGTCTGCCGGCAAGGGCATCTTCACCGCCCGGATCGTGGGAAGACAGGACAGGCGTTCCAGAAGCGCGATACCGAAGGTGAAATGGGTGGTGCCGGGATTGTTGTAGACACAGAGCGGCAGACCGGACGCGGCCGTGACCGCACGATAATGCTCGAAGACCTCGTCCTGCGTCAGCGGCGTGTAGGAGACTGGCGCCATCAGCAGCGCATCGGCGCCAGCGGCTTCGGCATCTCGGGCAAGCTCTTGGGCATCACTCGTACGAAGCGCACCGATGCCGACGACGAGTGGCACGGGCCCTCGGATGCACTCTGCCGCCGCCTTTATGGCGCGGCGACGCTCTTCGCGCGTCAGATAGGCGTAGATGCCTGTCGAGCCCAGAAGGCCGATCGAGTCGACGCCCGCTTCGCACAGCCGCTCCAGCAAGCGCGAGATCATCTCCTCATATGGAAGAGATTGCGGCCGAGATCAACGACGGAGGCCTCGGCACGGCCGTCGCGCTTTCAGACGACATCAAGGACGAGACCTATGCGCAGGCGCTTGTTGCCTTGGCCCTGGCTCGGTTTGTCCACCTGGACGGGGCATTCAACAATGCTGGGATCGTCGGCGAAATGCTTCCCGCCGCCGACATGCGCCGGGGGGATCGGTCGAACTGACCGCGCTCGCCCATGCCGAGAAGGCGACCCGCGGTGAGTACGCGTTCCGCGTCTCCGGTCGGGGAACCGACATCCGGCAGGGCGGGCCCTTCGCCGTAGCTTCAGGCGGGACGGCACTGCTCGGCACGGTCACGCTCGGCGCTGGCGGCTCCGGTTACGACGCCGATCTGACCGTCGTCGTTGATGGCAAGACGATCTCCTGCTCCGAACGAGTCGGCGGCGGGATCTGACAAAGCATCAACACTCTGCCTTGCCGGTCCGGTCCGGCGGGGACCCTTTCCTAAGTCCACGCATGTCCCGGAACAGACCGGGGAACGGAGATCTCCATGACTACCACGGCTTTATTTCAGCCTCCGCGATCACCGCTACGGTGCGACCGACTGCGTCACACGGCGGTTACGCGCCAGATGACGTCTCCCACATCGTCCGCCATCAGCAGCGATCTGCGTCCGGGCCGATCGCCACGCCGACGGGACGTCCATAGGCAAGTTTCTCGTCCTCGGACAGAAAGCCGGACAGGATATCGCGAGCCGGTCCGTTCGGCACGCCATTGTCGAAAGGGACGAAGATCAGCTTGTAGCCGCTGAGCGTCGAGCGATTCCACGATCCGTGCTGGCCGATCACCATGCCCTCGCCGAACCCCGGCAAGGTGCCGCCCGGCATCCAGCAGAGGCCGAGCGATGCCGTGTGGCCGCCGAGAGCATAATCCGGCTGGATGGCACGGGCGACGAGGTCCGGAGCCTGCGTGACACGATCGTCCACGGTCCTGCCCCAGTAGCAATAGGGCCAGCCGTAAAACCCACCCTCTTCGACGGACGTAAGGTAGTCGGGCAGCGTTTCGTCCCCAAGCCCGTACAATTCGTCAGTATGGCTGACGTTTTAAGTCGTTATGGACGTCTCATGCTTAATAAAAATTTTTCTACAGGCTTTTGCTGCTGGACAAAACCATCCCGTCAGGGCAATCGGGTGAGTTGGCGCGTGACATTTGGTGCAAGTACTGAATCTGTGGGTTCCCAATTGATTCGATTGGGAGATTGCGGGAATGGCTGTGTCCGACGAGGCGGTAC